>CALVKB010000005.1 GCA_944332485.1 uncultured Bacilli bacterium
GAATTACTAAACTCTTCATTAAATGCACCAAAGATAGATACATTCGCTTTATAAATAGTTTGCCCAAACTTAGTTGTTGTTTTACTAAATGAAACTTCACAAGATGGTAGATCCATAATTGAACTTTCATCATAGTTATAAAGTGTCGGTATCAACCCATTAATCAATGGAGATACTTCAATAATTGGACAATGCCAATATTCATTATTAACAGTTTTAACAGTCTTAATAGATACAATTTCTTTGTCTTTTTTCTCAGTAATTTTAATTTCTTCTTTCATAACATTTGTTTCCATAATTTAATACTCCTTAGTTTGTGTATAACGCCCACAATAGCGGTAAAATTAATTATTTAATGCAGTGTTTTTTAAAATAAGCTTGTTTTAAATCCGCAAAGATTTTAAATAAATGAAGCAATACTACTTAATTTTCTTTTTATTAGTAACATGTACCACTGCCACAGGTTGATGTTTTTCATTCCAAAATTTACGAGCTGCAGAAGCTTCATAACGAGCTGCGACATAGCCTTTTCGATAAGATTTCTCAGAATCAGTTAATGGGCCATATTGAGTATCGCGATAAAAACTAAGTTTATTCCCAGCTTTAAGTTCTCTACAATACTTTGTAAATTTCTTACTTGGCGACAAACGTGACTTACTCATTTTTTACCTCCTATAAAACAAATATTTCAAATTTTTGTTGAAGATGAAGTTTGACAAACACCACTTGTTTAAATAAAAGAGGCTAGGTGTCTCTACTCACTCACCTAGCCCCAAAAAGAAATAATACATAGCTACAAAAGTTTAATAGAGTAGAGAAAAATTACAGAAATTCTGTAATGCTTATCAATAGTTTACATAAATATTGTAATAAAGACAAGAAAAAATACAATATTTCTGTATTTTTGTAAAAATTTAATTATGGAATACTATGAAAAACTTAGAAAAATTAGAGAAGAACAAAATAAATCAAGATTACAAGTAGAATTAAATACATCAATAAAACAAAACAAACTATCAGAAATGGAACACGGAAGACAAAGATTATACTTTACTGATGTTATTGAATTGTGTAATTATTACAATATTAAAATAACAGATATTTTAGATGATGAACAAAATAAAGAAAAATTAACAGAAGAAGAAAAACAATCTATTAAAACAACAATTAAAATACTTAAAAACTTAATTAAAAATTAAATTGATACAAATTTGATACAACTTTTTTAATTTTTTGTTTTCGTAAACAAAAAATTAAACTTAAAAACAATCATTTTCATATAAAAATATATAAAAAAAGGAATAAAAGGAATCTTTTTAATCCCTTTTGCTCCGCCATTCTCGCATATTTTGAATATATGCGATTTTTTTATACCCTTTTTCAGTTTTGATACAGATTTGATACAGATTTAAGATAATTTTTCATCAATTTTTGTAATCAAATTTTTAATAACTTCTTGTTGCTCTATCGGTAACGCTAAATAGTATTTATTTGTTGTATTAATAGAATCATGACCAAGAATTTTAGCTACAATATTGTCATTTACATTATTAATAATCAAATTTGTAGCAAAAGACTTTCTAAGAGTATGAAATCGAAACACTTCAATATGTGCTAAATCGCAATACTTCTTAATCTTGTTTTGAACTGTTGTCTTAATAATATGCTTTCTTCTATTCTTAGAAAAAAACAAATAATGATTATTCTTAAGCTTATACTGTTTAATAAATAGTTCAATCTCTGATGCAAGCTCAGTACTTAAATAAACAATACGATTCGAGTTAATTGTCTTTGGTGAACTATTAACAAATGAATGTTTAATTGTAATATATTGCGACTGATGATCTATTGTAAGAGTTTTAGATACATTATTGTAATTACAAACCTTCAATGAAACAATCTCAGAAAAACGCAAACCAGTTAAATAAGCTGTTTTAAACATTAAGCCATAAATATAATCAGAAGATGGAATCACCACTAAAAACTTCTTAAAATCCTCAGTTGATATATAAGCAACATTTCTTTTAACCGAATGATCTTTCAACATATCGAACTTAATATAAATATCATTAGATGAAGACAAATAATCTTTCGCATATATAAATATTTGTTTTAAATCACTGATAAGTTTATTAATATAATGAACATTCAAATCTTCCTTCAAGTTCAATTCGAAAAAACTTTGAAAATCATTCAATGTAATTTCATTCACTCTCTTTAATCCAAAATAACTAATCAAATGAAAATGTATTCGCCTATACTTAACATCAAAAGAAGATAATTTACAACGTGTTTTGTACTTTTTCAAAAATTGTTCTGATGCAAACTTAAAGGTAACGTTTCTTTTTACAAACTTATTGTTCTGATAATTGTCTATAAAATTAAGCTCATATTCTCTGGCATCTTTCTTTGAAGCAAAACCACGCTTCATATACTGTTTTCCTTTATATGAAACTTTCAGATAATACATAACTTGACCTTTAGAATTTTTGTACTTATATATTGGCATATCAAAAACTCAATTAAAAATTATATTCATAGGATTTTTCACACTCCTTTTTAAAATAACCTTTCTTAATTTCATCAAAAACAATTAGTACAAGAGCATAAATAAGAATAACACCTATTAAACTTGCGATAACTATTAAAGTAATGTAAATCCAATTCATAAACTCTCCTTTAGTGTCTATCTCTACGATATTCAGCTTCTAAAGTGATGATTGATTTATGTTTTCTTTTTGCAGGACAACATAACCAAACTAGGACATAAATAGGTGTGTAAACTATGTAAAACAAGATAATTAATATCCACCTGAAAGGAAGTAAGATTCGTGGACAAAACAAAGGTTTAAAAGACAATTTCTTAAATTCCATAATTTTTTACTCCTTTCTACTTGACAATAAACTAAAAACATATAATAATCTTAGTAAGAGTTAGGACGACTAAGAGTAATGGACAATAACGATCCTGGATTTCGTAGGTTAGCTAGCTCTCTTTTTTATTTAATTTTTCTTAAATAAACATTAGAAACAGATCTAATACGATTTTGATCAATTAGATGAAAAACATTAGATTTTTCATAATCAGAAAAAATTTGATTATCATAAACTTCTCTAATTTTATTTTCTGATACATAATCGATTCTAGGTAAAACATACATATTTTCAGTAATTTTAAAATTATCTCTACCAAAAGTCTTATTTGAATGAGTAATACCTACAATAGGATATACACTAATTTTATCTCCAACTACAAGAGCAGGATGTCTGCTAAATCTATTGAATCGAATATCGCCAGTTTTTATATTAGTGTCAAAATGTTTTCTCATAATATCACCTCCTTTCTATAATTTAAATGGATTCCATACTTTCAATTTAGTATTAGTTCTTTTTGCATGAATAGCCTGGAAAGGCAATACTAAAATCAAATAAGGAATAAAAACAATTAATTTCAATACTATCAATGCAATTTTTAATCCGTACTTTAAAATCGTCAATAAAATAGGCAAAAAGCCTGGAATAAAAATTAAACATAAAACAATAGTTAAAATTACTAAACCAATAACAATAATTGATATTATTAACGATATTTTTGAATCATCTGTTTCCTTATTTAAAAAGTCAATATAACCCTGAGAATCAATTAAAACATCAACCGTAATAAATCACGAACAACAGAACCAGCATATTTAAACTTTAAAGGACCACCAAAAACATCCTCGTAAGTTCGTTTATCTTTATCAGATATTGCTTGACTTAATATATAAGATGAAATGTAAGCTGAATTAGTTATATGTTTAATTTCACCATCACCATATTTATACAAATATTCAATCGTTTCATTAATTCTATTAAAATCAACATCTGGATATTTAATTTTAATTTCTTCAATCTTATCTGATGCCTGCTGCATTTTGAAGATTGTAAAATAATTAGTAATTCCAGATGCCATTGTAGTCTTACCAGTTCCTATTTCACCAGCAATACAAGTATAAAGACCTGGATATTTAACTATAAAGGCATAAGATTGTTCACACTTAGTTTGAAAATAATGTTTCTTTATTTCATCAAATACTAAGCGAAAAATACAATAAATAATAAAAGCCATAATATAAACGCCTAATATAATTAAAGGAATCCATCGATAATCCATAAACCTCTCCTTTCTAATGTCGATCTCTTCGATATTCAGCTTGTAATGTAATCATTGACTTTTTCTTTCTATTTGAAGGTAACAATAACCAAATGAAAACAAACAAAGGAATATAAAAAATATAAAAAATAATCACTAAAACCCACCAAAACGGAAGAAAAATTTTAGGACAAAAAATCGGTAAAAAAGATATTTTTTTAAATTCCATAATTTTTTTACTCCTTTCTACTTGACAGCAAATAAATAATTATATTTAATAAATCTAGATGGTATGCGTATGTACCAGCATGAACTGGGAGTAGCTCGTAAAGCTTGCGATACCATCTTTTTTATTTAATTAAATTTCTCAAAGCTTTATATTTAATTTCAATATCATGAATTCTATCGTTAATTCTAATTAAATTTTTAATTAAAATTTTATCTTTCTTTAAAAACGATAACTAACATAATTACTATTAAGTTTAAGATTATTTAAAGATCTATTAATTTTTTTAGTACTAATAAATGAAGGAGATTCATCTAAACTATTTATATTCGCTTTTAATTTTATAAATGTTGGAATATGCGTTAACAAAAAACCACTATATGTTTTATTCTTATTATCTATTTGATAAACATAAACTGGATGTCTTGACGATGAAGATTTATAAAATTTATTTTCTTTAAAACGATACATAATAAACCTTTTTAAATTAAGCTAATTTTTTTAAAACGGATTCCAAATTTTCGATTTATAATCCTTTTTCTCCGCCATTTACGGAATATCAAAATACGTTGACAACAACGTATTTTTTAGTTTAGATTTTCATAGAATATTTAATTTTGAGTACAAATAATAATGAACGTTACTCTTTGTTATAATAATTTACATGTTTTTAAAAGAAAATAGAGTTTACTTTGAAGATATCATCAAAGATGAAAAATTCATAATCGAGAATAGCAATATTGAAGTTAATATTGAATATTCAAATAGAAGAAGTTTTGGAATGATGTGTTTGTATGGAAAATTACTGATAACTATTCCATTATCTGTTTTAAAAATAGGTTATATAGGTAGAAGCTTTTATTTGCAACTTTGTAATTCTTTAGAAAAGATTTATATGAAAATTCAACCATTGAATATTGAACCAATAACTTTGAATTATGTTTATTTGTTCGGTGAGAAATTACAAGTTACAAATTTCAAAGGATATATTAATGAGCCGAAGTATTTTTATGTTAAAAGAATATCACTTACAAGCATTTTAAAACAATATGACAAAGTTGTTAAAGACAAATTACAGTCTATAATGAATGAAAATTGCAACTTATTAAAGTTAGCAAATGATTTTAAATTAACTATATCTTTCTATAAAACTCGTTATGGTTCAATCAATACAAAGGAAAGAAGAATCCATCTTGATAGACGTATCTTCGCTTTTAATTATGATGTATTTAATTCTGTCATACTTCATGAATTGTGTCACTGTTATTATCAAAATCACAGTAGGCAGTTTCATAATTTGTTAAATAGCGTATCTAGTAAAAATAAGTTTTATACTTATATTATGGCGAAAGGTGATTTTCAGTTTTATGACAAATGATAGTTTGAACATGATTTCAACAAGTTCCAATAAAACATTTAAATATTTGCTTGAAATCAGCAAAGGAAAAATTGCAAATATGATCCTTTGTGAAGGCGAGGATTTAGTAAGTGAAAGTTATCAATCTGATAATTTGTCAAAAATCATATTTTATGAAGAAAATGAAATAGTTGATAAATATAAAGATGTTGAAAAAATCAAATTGTCGAAACAATTGTACCGTGAATTATCAAACTATCAATCTTTACCGAAAGTCATGGGAATATCCAAATTAAATTTATCAAGCGACAATTTTGGAAACAAAGTTGTTTATTTGGATAATTTACAGGATGGTGGAAACGTCGGCACTATTATCCGTTCAGCTTTAGCATTTGACTTTGATAGTGTAATTTTATCTTCTGATTGTATCTCGATTTTTTCCAAAAAAGTTATTCAAGCTAGTAAAGGTGCTATTTTCAAAATGAAACTTGGTATTCAACCATTGGAAAATTTTATCGATAAATATGATATTTATTCGACAACTTTGGATGGTGAAGATGAGAAAAAATTTGAAAAATTAAAAAAACCTTTCGTGTTAGTTTTGGGTAACGAAGGCCATGGTATTAGAAAATCGTATCAAGATATTTCAAAGAAAATTAAAATTGATATTAAAAATATCGATTCTTTGAATGTCGCTATTGCTGGTTCGATATTCATGTATAGATTCAAAGATTAATTCAAAGAATTGAAAATTAGCAAATTGAGTTTTTCAATAGTTGTGATCGCATCTTCAATTTTCATAGTATCATCGTTATCGATGATATTTTTTATTATTCCTAAAGATCCGATAGTTGAATAAATAAAACTATATTCAATATCAACCAAGTTGACATTCTGATGAGTTTTTTTGTAGCCTTCGATAAATTTTTGTTTAGCGTAGGTCATAAATCTAGTTAAAAATGAAGAATGAATAATATCGTTAAAAATTAATTTGTAAAATGGTTTATTTGAATATACGAGGTATATAATTTCAGCAAAAAATCTTCTATCAATGGTAGTGAGTTCATATTTTGATAATTTGGACATCAGTTCATTGAATGCTTGATCCTCAATCGCGTTGTAAAGATCTGTTATTGTTTTATAGTGATGATAAAAAGTAGCACGAGTCATTTTTGCTTTTTCACAAAGTTCTTTTATAGTCACATTCTCTATATTTTTTTCAAGCAAAATTTCAATGAGAGCTTGTTTTAGTAGTTGATTGGAAACAATGAAACGTTGATCAAATTTTTTTTGCTCCATATGCATACCTCCACTAAAATTATAATACAGAAAGAATTAAAATTATAGTCTTTGAAAAATATTTAAACATATGTATAATTTAATTGACAAAATGTATAAGAACCGAGGGTAAGTTATGGGAATTTTAATTGAAGCAAAAAATCTTACTAAAATTTATAAATCCAACCAATTGGAAACTCTAGCTTTATCAAATGTGAGTTTTTCAATTAATGAAGGATCATTCACAGTTATATTAGGACCATCTGGTGCTGGTAAAACAACATTGTTGAACTTGCTTGGTGGTATGGATGATATAACATATGGTTCTTTGACAGTTGATTCGTTGGAACTTTTTGGCATGAAACAAAAACAATTGACTAATTATAGAAGAAATTCAGTTGGCTTTGTTTTCCAATTCTATAATTTGATGAATAATTTAACCGCTTTGGAAAATGTTGAATTAGCAGTTGAGGTTTGTAAGGATGCATTTTCACCTAAGGAGACCTTGGAGAAAGTTGGCTTGAAAGATAGAATGAAAAATTTTCCAAGTCAGTTATCTGGTGGTGAACAACAAAGAGTCAGTATTGCAAGAGCTATTGCAAAAAATCCTAAACTTCTCCTTTGTGATGAACCAACTGGAGCTTTGGATTATCAAACTGGAAAAAGCATTTTGAAATTGTTGTATGATATGTCGAGAAATGAGAGAAAAACAGTTGTTTTAGTAACTCACAATGCCGCTTTGAAAGATATTGCTGACCAGGTTATTTATATTAAAAATGGAAAAGCAGAGAAAATTGAATATCAGAGTAATCCGAAAAAAGTAGAGGAGATTGAGTGGTAGTATGAAAGCATTTATATTAAGTTGTTTTCGTACCATAAAAGACAACGTTTCAAGGTTCTTTGCGATACTTTTCATAATGTTACTCGGCTCAATGTTCGTCACAGGAGTAGCAGGGATTTCACCACACGTTGAAGCCAGTTACAATGATTTTTATCAGCAAAGACAGTTATCCGATATACAGATAATGTCAAAAAGTGCAACTGGATTTTCAACTGAACAGTTGGAATACTTAAACAACGATGAGAAAGTAAATTATTATGAAACTTTATATCAAGTTGATATGGAAGTTGAAACAGAAGAAGAAACACTGAATATTAGATATGCGGCCTATAATTTGCAAAATAGTAAAATCAACACTTTGCAGTTGATAGAAGGTAGTTTTCCAACACAATTCACTGAGGTTGTTGTTGAACAAGGATCAAATACCATACGTAGCATGAATATAGGTGATATTGTTCCATTTTCAATGGGTCCAACAACAATAGATTTAAAAGTTGTCGGTATTGTTACCAATCCTTTATATATGTCCAAAGAGGGTGATTTTAATATGAACACCGATGATGTTTCATTGGATATAATCTGCTATTTGGATGAAACATACATACCATCATATTTACCATTACCGAAAACTTGTTTATATATGGATTTAAATATGTCTGAAAAATTCAATTATTTTGATAATAAATACGAAGATGAAGTTAAACAGTATCAAACATCATTGGAAGAGACAGATTTATTTTCCGAAGAGAATGCGGCAGTATTAACTTTGTTTGAAAATAGAAGCTTCGCTGTTTTACAAAATGTTTGTGACAAAATTAACATCATCGCTTTGATTTTCCCTATATTTTTCGCTTTGGTTGTCAGTTTAGTTTGTTTGACAACAATGAGTCGTTTGATAGATGATGAAAGAGGTCAGATAGGTTGTTTTAAATCAATCGGTATATCAAATAGAAGAATCATCAACAAATATCTATTTTTCTCAATTGTTTGTAGTTCAATAGGTGCAGTTATCGGTTGTTTTATCGGTTATTATTTACTGCCATACGCTGTTTATCCGGCGTTTGAAAATGTCTTTTTCTTACCGACAGAATTATTTATCTTAGAATTCAATTTAGGATTTGCTTCAACAATCATCATGGTTATATGTATCATTCTTGTGACATTCTATGTTGCTTACAAGGAAGTTAAAAATAAGCCGGTTGATTTATTAAGACCGAAAGCTCCTAAGGCCGGAAAGAAGATATTCTTGGAAAGAATACCATTTATTTGGAATCATCTTAAATTCAAATATAAATCCACAGCAAGAAATATCTTCCGATATATGGGCAGATTTTTGATGATCGTCATATCAGTAGCTGGATCTAGTGCTTTAGCTTTGGCAGGTTTTGGTTTGTTGAATGTTTCAAGTGAGAAAGTTCTAATAGGTGAAACCTACATTGATTTGTCGGATACAATGATACCTGTTTCTACGATCGTTATTATATTCTCACTTTGTTTGTGCATGCTTGTTATTTACAATTTAACCAACATGAACATCGGTGAAAGAAAGCGTGAGATTGCAACATTGGAAGTTCTAGGATATCATTATAAGGAAGTTTATGGATATATTTTCAGAGAGATTTTTGTGATGAGTGTGATTGGAGTTTTGCTTGGATTGCCTTTTGGAATTGCTCTTTTGTATCTGATTTTGACACAACTTGGGTTTGGTGATATCGGTAATGTTAAATATTATTCGTATCTTTTGACAATTGGTTTAACATTGTTATTCAGCGTGTTTGTATATGTATTATTAATACCAAAGATTAAGAAAGTTGATATGAATGAATCGCTGAAAAGTATTGAATAGCAATTTAATTTTATACAAAGAAGTTGTTTTAATTTAATCTTGAAACTTTTCTGAAAATCTACTAATTATTTTTCATTTGGATTATACTTATTGTTAGGAAATGAGGTCTTCCTTGTATTTTTACTAAACCGCATATTGCTGATGACTTCTACGGAATTTTTTGCTATCCGTAGAAATCATCATTTTTTTACGGAAGAAAGGAAGAAGATATGTTTTTAAGCTTAGGTATCATCTTTGGGGTTGGGATATTAGGTGGAATTTTATTTGAGAAAATTCATCTGCCGAAGATTGTTTTTTATCTTATTCTGGGTATTCTTATGAGCCCAACAGTTTCCAATATTGTAAGTGAAGATTTGATGAATATATCAAGCTATTTAAGACAGATCGCTCTGGTCATTATATTAACAAGATCCGGTTTGTCTTTGGATATTGCAACATTGAAAAAAATAGGTGCTTCTGCAATTTTGATGTGCTTTGTACCGGCATGTTTTGAAATACTTGGCATAGCGATTTTCGGACCTGTTTTATTAAATATCAGTTTGTTTGAAGCTTTGTTAGTCGGAAGTGTTTTAGCAGCAGTATCACCAGCTATTGTTGTTCCAAGGATGTTGAAACTGATGAGTGAAAACTACGGAAATAAAAATAAAGTTCCACAATTAATTATGGCAGGTTCAAGCTGTGATGATATTTTTGTTATTGTACTTTTCTACAGTTTTAAAAATGTCGTTAGTTTAAGTTCGTTCAATTTTGCTATTTTATGGCAAATTCCAACTTCCATCATACTTGGAATTTTGCAAGGAATTATTGTCGGTTTAATATTGGCGTTTGTTTTTAGAAAGTTCAAATTTAACAGAATTGTTGCTTCAATTTTGACATTGGGTGTGTCGTTGTTGCTTGTTTACTGTGAACAGATTTTGAAATCTTACATCTCGATTTCAAGTTTGTTATCAATTATTGTGATTGGGATAGTTCTTTTGAAATTTTCAAAAAATATTGTTTCTAAGATTCAAAAAACATACACAAGCCTTTGGAGTGGATTCGAGATTCTTCTTTTTTCATTGATCGGCTGTGCGATTAATGTTAAATATGCCTTTTCAACTGAAGGATTGGTGATTCTAGGTTTGATTTTTATCGGTTTATTCTTCAGATCTATCGGAGTTTTAGTTTCTATTTCCTTTGGACATTTTACACTTAAGGAATGTTTGTTCATCGTTATAGCTTATTTACCGAAAGCTACAGTTCAAGCATCAATAGGTGGCATTTGTTTAGCGGAAGGTCTTAGTTGTGGAGAGCTTGTTTTAACTTGTGCTATTATCTCAATTTTGGTAACTGCCCCTATTGGTGCGATTTTGATGGATCTTTCATATAAAAAATTGTTGAACAAAGATGAATTGGAGTTCAATCTGAACAATTTAAAACGCAGAAGTTGAGTTTAAATGCAAATTAAGGTCTTATTTAAATTCTCTAAGATGGAAATAAGATATTTTATATATTAAAATAAATTAGTTTTGAATTAAATTTGGAGGCACGTATATGGAATTAAAAGAGACTTTGTTAATGCCAAAAGGCAAATTTGAAATGCGAGGTAATCTTACTATTAAAGAACCCATACTTGTCGAATATTTTCAAAAGATCCGCCTTTACGAATTGATGTTGAAGAAAAACGAAGGTCATAAATCATTTTATTTACATGATGGCCCTGCTTACGCCAACGGTGATATTCACGCTGGTCACGCTTTGAATAAAATTTTGAAGGATATAATTGTTCGTTTTCATACCCTTAATGGTGAATACACCCCTTACCAACCAGGTTGGGATACTCACGGTTTGCCAATCGAAGTTATGGTTGTTAAAAGTGGTGTTGATAGAAAGAAAGTGAGCGTGGCTGAATTTAGAAAGAAATGCTACGAATATGCCTTGACACAAGTTGAACATCAGAAAAAACAAACACTTCGATTAGGATGTGTTGGTAATTTTGATAATCCTTATTTAACTTTGAGTAAGGAATATGAAACCGCACAAATCAAGATATTTTTGAAGTTACTTGAGGACAAATTGATTTACAAAGGTTTGAAACCTGTCAACTGGTCTCCAAGTTCTGAATCAGCCTTAGCTGAAGCTGAAATTGAATATAAGGATGTCGTAGCCAAGACAATATATGTAAAATTCCCAATTATAAAAGGTAAAGATCAAGCAAAAAGAGGCTACAATTTTGTGATTTGGACAACAACACCTTGGACTTTACCAGCTAACTTAGCAGTTTGTTTGAATGCCGATATCGAATATGGTTTATATGAAACTGATCAAGGTAAGTTGATCTTCGCCAGCAATTTGTTGGATGAACTTACTGAAAAATTGAATTTGACAAATGTCAAATTGAAAGGCTTGTTAAAAGGTAAAGAGATGGAGAATATCGTTTGTTCTCACCCATTCTTGGAAGATAGAACAAGCTTGGTAATATTAGGTGATCACGTCACTGCCGAAGGAACTGGTTGTGTTCACACAGCTCCAGGACATGGTATGGAGGACTATTTAGTCGGACAAAAGTACCACTTAAAACCATTTTGTCCAGTCGATTCTAAAGGTTACATGACAAATGAAGCTGGAGCAAGACTTGCTGGTATGTTTTATGAGGAAGCTAATGATGAAGTTATTAATTTGCTCAAAGAGACTGGCTGTTTATTGAAGCAAATTGATATAACTCACGCTTATCCACATGATTGGAGAACACATAAACCACTTATTTTCCGTGCAACTCCACAGTGGTTTTTCGATCAGAAGAGTTTACAAAAACGTTTAGTTGAAGAAGCTTCAAAAGTGAGTTTTCTTCCTGAATGGGGAAAAGTCCGTCTTATCAACATGCTCAAAGGTCGTGATGAATGGTGTTTGTCCCGTCAAAGAGCCTGGGGTGTTCCAATTCCTGTTATCTATAAAGATGGGGAACCTTTGGTAAATAAAAAGGTATGCGATCATATCGTGCAGTTATTTGAAAAATATGGTTCCTCTATTTGGTATGAGAAAGAGGCTAAAGACTTACTCCCAGATGAATATAAAGACGTGAAAGGCAAGTTCACCAAAGAAACAGATATTATGGATGTTTGGTTTGATTCTGGTGTCTCATTTTACGCTGCAGGTATTCAAAGAAATATGCCATTCCCGGCTGATATATATTTGGAAGGAAACGATCAATATCGTGGTTGGTACAACTCCTCGATGATTTTATCAACTGCTTATCTTAATTCAACTCCGTACAAGAAGATAATCACCCATGGTTTTATCTGTGATCAAAATGGTGAAAAATTCTCAAAGAGCAAGAAAAACGGTATTGATCCAAATGATATCGTCAAAGAGTATGGAGCCGATATCCTCCGTTTGTGGACAACAACAATCGATTACAACACAGCCGAAATTAAGTTCAGCCGTGAACTTATGAAGGTTTGTTCAGAATCTTACAGAAAGATAAGAAATGTCTTCAAATTCATGCTGGCAAATCTTTATGATAATGATGAAAAGGTGTTTGAACATACTAAATTTGATGTTGCAAACTTATCATACGTAGATAGATTATTCTTAAATAAATTTGCAAGTTTGATGAACGTTGTTAAAGAGAAATATGAACAATGTGATTTCTTGCAGGTAAACTCACTTATAATGAACTTCATTGTCAATGATTTATCAAGTTTTTATCTTGATTACAACAAGGATAATTTGTATTGCAACAAAGTTGATAGTTTACCAAGAAGAAGCTGTCAATATGTTCTTTTTAAGATTTGTTACAGTTTAGCTGTTGCTTTATCTCCAATTTTGCCATTCACAATGGAGGAAGTTTATAACAATTTAGGCTTGAAAGATAAAAAGCTTTCAGTAGCATTGGAAGATTTTCCACGTTTTGGAAAAGCAGATGAAAAATTGTTGAATGAATATGATACTTTGATGTCAATCAGAGATAAAGTTAATATTTCACTTGAGGAAGTTAGAAAGAATCTTGAAATTAAAGGTTCAAATGAAGCCGGTGTTGTGTTCAATGCTAATTCAGATGAAAAAGTTTTGATTGAAAAAATAGGCTTGAATAAAATCAATGCTATATTCAATGTTTCTAAATTTGAGTTAGGAAGTGAGACTAAAGCATATAAGCTTTCAAATTATCATAGATGCGACCGTTGTTGGAATTATTTTGAAAGAGTTGAACAAATCGATTCTTCAAATTTATGTGAACGCTGTAAGAAGGTGGTGTTAGATGAGTAAGAAAGATGATGGTTTGTTTTCTAAATCATCTTTTAGATCTCCTGGTGTTGATATTTTATACAATATAAAAAAGGGATTTAAATATATTTTTCAAACTGGAATCTTCACGATTTTCGTGTTCATATTTGTCGATCAGTTATCCAAACAACTAGCACAGTATTATTTAAGTTTCGTCGATAATAAAAGTGTTGTTATTATTCCTAATTTGTTGAATTTTACTCTAGTCTACAATGATGGTGCTGCTTTTGGATCTATGGCAGGTAACAGGGTATTTTTGATCGGCAGTTCCCTTATTTTAGGAACGGCTATGATCGTATTTTTATCCTTGTTTTTCAGAAAGATTTCAAGAGTTGGTCGTGCAAGTTTATATATGATGATCGGAGGATGCTTGGGTAATTTTATCGATCGTGCATTTTATCCTGGTGGATTAGTTGTCGATTTTATTCAGTTTGAGTGGTTCTTCGGATTTAAAAATTTTGCAGTTTTCAATTTAGCTGATACGTTTTTAGTTGTTGGTATTGCAGTATTTATAATCGGTGAAATATGTTTCTTAATTTATGAATTGATAAACAATAAGAAAAGACTTCACAATATTTATCTAGAGCAGAAAAAAGAGGAAAATTATAAAGTTAAATTGACAAAAAGCGGAATTGTAGTTTTCAGCTTTGACGATGATGATTCTAAAAAGGTCAATTTACTCCAGGAATATTCTGATAAAAAACTTGAGGAAATATCATCTGAGACTGTCAATTTGGATTCGGCTCATATCAATAAATTAAAAGGAAAATTAAATGGAAAACAAAAGTGAATATTTGACTTTAATATGTGATCAAGAACAAAGATTGGATGTCTTTTTAGCATCCAAACTTTCAATATCGAGAAATTTAGCTTCTAAAATTGTCGACGAAGGTGTTTTTGTCAATGATAAATTTGTCACTAAACAAGGATATAAGTTAGTTATTAACGATGTTATTAAATATAAACAACTTATTTTAGATAGTAAAGATTTGAAGAGTACAAATATTCCCTTAAACATCATATACGAGGATGATGATATTTTAGTTATCAACAAACAAAGAAACGTTGTTGTTCATCCATCATCTGGTCATAACGATGATACAATTGTCAACGCATTGTTATTCAATAATAAATTGACAAATTTTGAAAGTGAAGATATTGTCGATAATCGCCCAGGAATAGTGCATAGAATTGACAAAGATACATCAGGTTTATTGTTGATTGCTAAAACTAAACAAAGTATGGAAATCTTACAACAGATGATAAAAGATCATAAAGTTGAAAGAGAGTATTACTGTATTGTTTACGGAAAATGTAAATACAAAAAATTTACAACTAAATTACCTTTATGCAAGCCATCAAATTCTGAACAGAAAGCTTATGTTGATGTAAAAAAAGGTAAAGAGAGCATCACTCATTTTGAAAATGTGCATTGTAATGAGAATTACTCTTTGTTACATTGTAGTTTAGAAACTGGTCGTACACATCAAATAAGAGTAAGTTTGTTTTATTACGATATGCCAATCTTGAATGACCCAATATATAATACTAGGAAAAATATTCAGAATGCAGATAAAAGGGGTCAGGTTTTACACGCGTATAAATTGATTTTCAACCATCCTATCACTGGCGAGAAAATGATTTTACATGCACCATTTGACGAGTATTTCAAACAATGTTTAGACGAGTGTTTCCCACAAGAAGAAATACAATTAGATTTTTAGTTTTTATTCAATAACTTTAATTTTTTAGTGTATGAATCATATGATTGAAGACATATGGAAAAACCACATTGTTTTCTTATCATATCAAGTTTCAATTTTTCCTGTTGTTTTATGACTTTGTAATATTTTTTCAAAGAATTTTTCTTGTTTCTTAAAGTTCTAAAATCATCAGTTTTGATATATTTGACATATTCGTAAGACGCATATTTTTCGATAACTTTATTCATCTCATCTAAACATGCTTTGTATAAATAATCCTTATTTTCCTTCATTGATAGATCTTTCTGTGGATAGATTGGATCACAAACAACGATAACTGGAATCGGTTTAAGATCAAATTTTTCGATTATGTTGTTCTTTTTATAAATAGTAACCATCGGAACAATCGGAACGTTGAAATCTGCAGGATAGTGGAAACTCGAATTGTTGAAAGGTCTTATTCTGGAACAATATGGCCACATTTGCCTCTCAGGAAAGATTATAACTGGTTTATTTTTTTCAACAGTTAATTCCTCTAAAGCTGTGCTGAATTTTTTCAAACCGCGTATGTTATTTGGTAATGGTAATAATCCGATATGTGGAATAAGTTTTCCAACTACAGGGATATTATATGCATCCGTGTAACCGATGATATAGGTTTTTCTAAAAGGTAAAACGGTACTTTGAATGATAAATGGATCACGATCAGAGGTGTGATTCATATAAATAAAAAATCCTTTATGTTTCAATTTTTTCAATTTTTTTCTATTCTTAACTTTAACTTTCAAAAATAATTTTGAAAAGACAAATAAAAGTTTCGAACCAACAGCATAGATTATATTCCAAAAGAAATTTGTAAATTTATTTTTGCAGATGTATTCGTAATCGTTAGGAAGATCTTTACGTTCTAAATGGTTGTCTTCAAATTCTTGAGTTTCGTCTAAGTAATATACTACTTTAGGCAACTTTCTAGACATAATTGTTATTTTTTATCCTTTTTGATTTTGTCGATTTCTATTGTTGTAGTGTTCTCAAGAGTATTGTTAGCTTGAACACATGTTATTGAACCATGATGTTCGATCTTTTTCCATGTTCTTCGTTTTCTTGGGAAGATTAAACCATCAAAAAATGCTAATGGAAAGTCCATGAAAAAGTAAAAATACGTCAAACAAACTACAGCTTTTCTTCTTGCACTCCAAGAGATGTTTTGTTTATCTATGGTGAAAATTATCAAAGGAATAACAAGCCATGGCAACCATACAAGGAAAATTGCAAAAAGAAAATAGTAGAAAGTCATCAACATCGGTGAACAAGTTAAGTTCATGATGGTCATTTCAACTGAAGGATAATTACCAAATTGAATGAAACTTGATAACATCAATAATAAAGATGCGATAGCATGAGCTAATGTTGTTACGTTGAAAAATAAGAATGGGAATAAAGTTAAACTTATTTCAAATTTACCAAGAGTAAAACGCTTCATATGATCTTTGTTGTAAATCAAATTGTTAGTTTTCTTGTTACCAGCATTGATGTATCCCCATACCCATCTGATATGTTGTTTGTGTAAGACTTTGAAAGTGGTTGGTTGTTCATCATAATATTTGGCAAATGGATAATAAAAACAGTTGAGATTGTGGAAATAAGCGTAGTTTGTCAATTGGCTATCCTCACTTAAATCGTTCCAAATCCATCCGCCAGCATCATCAATTATGTTTGAATTTATATAAAAACCAGCTCCCATCAATGTTACTTTATGGAAGAATTTTGAACGAGATTTACAAGTGACTTTAGACATATAAGCGAACAAAGTAGCAGAACAAGCGGAAACCCAACTTTCTTCTGCATTTGTGAATAGTCTATCTCCGACACCTAGGTCGTATCCTAAATTTTTTATATCGTTAAGTTTTGTTATATAACTATTTTCAGCGATGTTGTCAGCATCAAAAACGATATATGCATCATATTTTTTGTTTATCGTTTTCAAATATTTAATGCACTCATCAAGAGCCCAGCCTTTTGTATGTTTATTTTCTAAATCTTTTCTTACGTAATAATTAAAACCTTTTTCTCTAACTATCTGACATGTTGGATCTTCTTCACTTTCAACTATGACATAAACATCAAAGTAATTTTTATCATAATCTTGATTGAGCATTGAATTCAAAGAATTGTTTATAACATCTGATTCGTTTCTAGCCGGTATTAAAACAGCGTATTTATATTTTGTTTCTCCATGTGGTAAAACTTTGGTACGCTTATATGAATTTTTAATGTATATAAATAATGGAAGA
This sequence comes from uncultured Bacilli bacterium, assembly GCA_944332485.1. Classification (GTDB taxonomy): domain Bacteria; phylum Bacillota_I; class Bacilli_A; order RFN20; family CAG-288; genus CAJMBK01. The sequence continues at coordinate 17,941 of CALVKB010000005.1, forward strand.
CCAGTTATGATAAATAGACCGATTGAAGACATTATAAATATAAAAAGTACGAGCAAAGTTTGATAATAAGGAGTAACGCTTGTGCTAAATAAAAAGTGATGTAACATAATTTTTCTCCACCTAAATATTTTACAAAAGAGATAAATATTAATAAATATATATGTTGCAATGTTAATAAAAAATTGATTTTTTATTAAAACTAAAATGCTTTTTTAACTATTGTTGTTCTTTATAATTGCGAAAATGTTGTTTTACAAATTTGTCGACTTTATCACTTTTTTTCTTGAGTAGTTGATAAACCTTGTCGACGTCTTTGGATGCACCTTTGGGTATTTGATGGTCCAAAACTTTTTCCATATCATCCCAATAAGTTAAAAAATAATATCTTGCTATGACAGAACTTACAGCTATACTTGGGTAGTAAGTTTCACCTTTTGTTTGAAAAACAAGAGGATTATCTACTATATTTTGACAGTAATTCATGTAGACTCTAAGAGTATCGAACTGATCAACATAAACCGGAACACTGCTATCGATATGATATTTATTGATCAAATCGATATGACATTTATTGTGTAAATTGGTCATTATTTTGTGCATTGACCAAGATTTTTCCTCGAGATCAGAAATTTTTGAAGGATTGCAATAAAGATGTGTATGCTTGAACATCTTTAATATTTTTGGACCAATTTCTCGAATTTTTTGATCATTCATCTTTTTTGAATCTTTTATTTGATATTTATTTACTAGATCCATATCGGATTTTGTCAAATAAGTCGCACAAACGACTACTGGACCAAAAAAATCTCCGACCCCAACTTCATCAGATCCGATTTGGCTGGAAGTATCTTTCCAAGCTGCTTCAGTTGATATTTCAGTAAAATCTGAAGTGAATTTAGAAACTTCAGCAACAATATTATCATAGCCTTTGAACAATATAGTGTACTCGCCATTTTTCTTTTTATAGGCGATGATTCTTATATTGTTATCAGTTTTGCCATTGAAATATTCAAGATTATTTGAATCTTCATCTGTGTTGAACTTGTAATAATCTTTAATTGTATCAGCTAGATTTTTACTAGCGTCGAATTTAATTTGTCTCATATTCTAATATTATATTTTAAATTATCAATTCATGAAGTTAAATCACTTCAATTATCATTTGTTAAAATAATAAATATGAAAACAGTTTTGGAATATTGTAAAAATATCAACCTAAGTGAGACATGCTCTTTAATTAAAAAGTACTTCTATTTTAAAGAGAATTTTTCCGTTGTTGAAAATCCGACATATTTAAAGAATGAGCGAGAATATATTGCAAATATTGATAATTTAAAAAGGATAAAATTTTTTATTGAAGATAAAAAATGCTTCCGTTTATCAACAGTCGATAATCTTCACGACATTTTCAATTTAATTGAGAAAAATATAAGTTTGGATATTGAGGATTTCATAAAGTTGATTCCATTTTTGGAAAGTACGGAAAATGTTATAAACGATTTTAAAAAAGTTAACTTCGTAAGAGATAATGATGTTGATGAGGCAATTCAAGATCTAAGATCATTTGTTCAACTTTTGAATAAGTATCAGAAAACATTCACAGAAGATTTACAAGTAAATTCCGATGCGACACCAACTCTATATTCAATTCGCAAAGAGATATCATTTAAAAAAAGCAGTATTGATAAAGTCTATGCCAGTTTAAGAAATAAGTACAAAGATTATTTGTCAAATGAAGAATCATTCAAAGATGGTTATCAAACATTATCTGTAAAATCAAATTTTTTAAATAAAATAGATGGTATAGTTCTTAAAAGATCCAACACTAAACAAACACTTTATGTTGTTCCAAAAGAGATCATCTTAATAGAGAATGAATTGAATGATTTATACGATAGGGAAAAACAAGAAATCGCGGAAATTTTAAATGATTATACTAACGAATTACACACGTTTCACAAACTACTTTTAAAAAATTATCAAATTTTGCTTTTCTTAGATAAATGCAATGCTTTAGTTCAATTCTCTTTGGATTATGATTTTACAATTCCAAATTATTCAAAAGAAGAACTCGTATTGAAGAGTATCACTCATCCTTTAATTCCATCAAATATTATTGTGAAAAACGATTTTGAATTATCAAAAAATTTTAAAACGACATTTATTTTGTCAGGCCCGAACGCTGGTGGTAAATCTGTTTTATTTAAAGAAATTGGTCTGTGCTGTGTTTTAGCAAAACTTGGTTTTCCAATCAATTGTTCGAAAGAATCATCCGTCCCATTTTTCAACAATATTTTCCTTGTTTTATCGGATGATGAAAGTATCGCTGATAATCTATCAAAATTCACATCACATTTGAAAAAATTGAACAACATTTTAAATAAAGTTGACGATAATTCAATAATAATTGTCGATGAAATTTGTTCGGGAACCTCTCCCAAACATGGTGAAGCAATCGCTATTTCGTTTTTGAATGAATATATGAAAACAAACTCCTTCGTTCTTCTTTCAACACATTATGATGCTATTAAAAGATACGGAAACGAAAATGAACACATATTGAATGGTTCGATGGAATTTGACACAAAAAACTTAACTCCAACATACCGTTTGATATTGAATCAGAGTGGCTCATCTTTCGCTTTGGAAGCTTGTTATAAAGTGAATGTTGATGAGAATGTTATAAAAAACGCAAGAAAATATTTAATAGCAAATCAATCTAATGAAGAACATTTGGAGTATCTTTTATCTAAGCAGTTGAATAAATATACAAAATTGAACAATGAACTTGAAGAAAAAATATCAAAATATGATGATTTGTTGAATAAGAAGAATAAGGAGTTGGAAAATTTAAATCAACAAAAAGAAAAATTCAATTTGGAATATCAAACAAAATTAGAAAAACTCCTTTCAGATAAAAAAGATGAATTGGAAAAAACATTCAGATTAGGAAAAGAAAAGTTAGATTTTAAAACCTATTCAGATGTCAAAGGCAAATTGAACAAATTCTCCAATAAAGATATTAAAGAAACTTTAAAACAAGAAGAGGAAATAAAAGAACCCACACACAGTTTTAAAATTAATGAATACGTATTTTATAATAACATGCCAAAGTGTAAAATTATTTCAATAAAGAATAAAAACGTTGTTTTGAGTATCAACGGATACTCAATTAAAACTACAATAGATAAAATAAAATATGATGCAACCAATTCTAATAAGACAGAAAAAGTTGTTGATACTTATCCAACAGTTGATAGAGAGATTATCATGAGGAAAAGTTTCAAAAATGAATTGAATATAATAGGTCAAACATCCGATGAAGCTATGAGTAATGTTGAGATGTTTATCTCAGATTGCCTTTTGAGAAATATCAAAGTTTGCCGTATTATCCATGGTATGGGTAATTTTATATTGCGAAATAGTCTGATAAAATTGCTGAATAAATTACCAGAAGTTGAATCCTATCGGGATGGAAATGAATATGAAGGTGGAATGGGGGCAACAGTAATTTACTTAAAATGATCAATTTAGAAGAAAATAAAATATTAAAAAATAAGATTGATTTACTTCCTGATAAACCTGGATCATATCAGATGCTTGATGCCAATAATCAGGTTATTTACGTTGGAAAAGCAAAGAATCTAAGGAAAAGGGTTAGCCAATATTTTTACCGACCACAAGAAGGTAAAGTTTTAAGAATGGTTAATGAGATCAATGATTTTAACATCATTGAGACAAGTTCGGAAAAAGAAGCATTATTACTTGAGATAAATTTGATTCAAAAATTCTATCCAAAGTACAATGTATTACTTAAAGATGGAAAGATGTATCCGTACATCTCATTAAAAAAAGGCAAGGATCCATATTTGAAAATTTCAAGAAATGACAAAGATGATAAATATTATCATTTTGGTCCTTTTCCAAATTCAAGTTCATGTTTCACAATCATTAAAATTTTGAACAAAATTTTCCCAGTGAGAAAATGCAACATCTTACCGAAAAAACCTTGCTTATACTATCATCTTGGACAATGTTTAGGACCTTGTATAAACAGAATTGATGAGAAAGTTTTTGAAGATCTTGAAATAAAAATTCGAAATTTTTTAAATGGTGATACAAAATCTGTCATAAATGAATTAACCACAAAAATGCTTAAAGCCAGTGAAAATTTGGAATTTGAACAAGCTTTGGAATACAAAAAAACAATAGATTCAATCAATCACATCACTGAGAAACAAAATATTATGATGCAAGATCACATAAATAGAGATGTAATAGGCATCTCAGTTAGAGAAGGCTTCATCTGCTTTTTGTTTTTGTTATATAGAAAAGGAATCCTTCTTGGTAAAGATGATTATGTTGTGCAACTTAATTCCGATATAGAATCAACTTGTTTGGAAGTTATCACTCAATATTATTTAAATCCGAATCATTCAAGACCGAAAGAAGTTTTGATACCTTTTGATAATTTAAGTGAAATACTGACGGATAGTTTGCAAATCAAATTTATACAACCGAAAATTGGAACAAAGAAAGATATGTTAAATATCGCACTTGAAAACGCTAAACAAGCTTTGGATGAACATTTTATGACCAGCCGTTTGGAGGATGATAATTTATCATTGCTCGAGGAATTAGGTGTTTTGCTTGAAATGAATAAAACTCCGTTGAACATTGAACTTTATGATAACTCTCATATACAAGGTTATGATGCTGTTGGTGTTATGGTCAAATATATAAATGGTGAACCGAGCAAAAAGCATTATCGTAAATATATAATTCAACAGGAAAATTCAAAAGATGATTTAAGTTCGATGTATGAAGTGGTTAAAAGAAGATGTCAAAGATTGATTACAACTGAATTAGATGATGATAAATCGATGCCAGATTTGATCATCTGTGATGGTGGGGTCAATCAAGTAACAGTAACTAAAAAAGCTTTGGAGCAATTTCCACAATTAAATATCAAAGTTTGTGGACTTGTTAAAAATGACAAACACGAAACTGAATCTTTATTTGATGGTGATTATGGAACTTTCATCGAACTTGATAAAAAATCACCTCTATTTTATTTGCTTATGAGAATGCAAGATGAAGTTCACAGATTCGCTATTTCTTATTTTAGAAAAAGACATTCAAAAAATGTGTTTGCAACATTTTACGATGATATAGATGGCGTCGGCATTAAGAAAAAACGCCAATTGCTGGATAGATTTCCAACCTTGGAATCTTTGAACGAAGCTTCTTATGAAGATATAAAAGCATTAGTAGGTGAGAAAGTTGCAAACAACATATATGATAAATTGAAAGAATTAAACAAAGAGAAAAATGTATAATTAAAAAAGTTGGAGGATGATCTAATATGATAGTTAATATAAAAGTTAAAGATTACGGAACAATGAGATTGGAGTTGTATGAAGACAAAGCTCCAATTACAGTAAAAAATTTTGAAAAGTTAGTTGAACAAAAATTCTATGATAATTTGATTTTTCATAGAATAATTAAAGATTTTATGATTCAAGGTGGAGATCCTGAAGGAACAGGTATGGGTGGTTCTAAAGAGAACATCAAGGGTGAATTCTTGATGAATGGTGTGAATAATCCAATCTCTCATAAACGTGGTACTATCTCTATGGCAAGAGCACAAAATCCAAACAGTGCTTCAAGTCAATTCTTCATCTGTCATCGAGATTGCAAATTTTTAGATGGAAATTATGCTGCATTTGGAGATATGATTGATGGTTTTGAAGTTTTAGATAAGATCGCAAGTGTTGCAACAGATCATAATGATCGTCCTTTGCAAGATGTTACTATTGAATCAATAAGAATCGAAAAATAGAAAATAATGACAAATAAGAAAATAGTATTTTTAGGAACACCGAAGATGTCTGCTTATTTACTTGAGCAGATGATTTTAAAAGGTTATAACATCGTCGGTGTTGTCACAAAAATGGATAAAAAAGGTAAAAGAGGGAACGATCTTGTTCCATCTTTTGTCGCACAAGTTTGTGAAAAATATAAAATACCATGTCATAAACCTTTGAAATTAAATACTGATTATCAGTTTATCGAAGATTTAAAACCGGATTTGTTACTGACATTCGCATTTGGTCAAATATTATCTGAGAAAGTTTTGAGTTTACCAAAATACCCACCACTAAATATTCATACATCATTATTGCCTAAATACCGCGGAGCAAGTCCTATTCAATTTGCTTTACGCGATGGATTGACAAAAACAGGTATCACTTTGATGAAAATGGTGAAGCAAATGGATCAAGGTGGTGTCTACAATACTATTGATGTTGATATTGATCCTACAGATAATTACACAAGTTTATGTGAGAAAATCAAAGTTAAAGCTTTTGAATTAGTCGAAAGAAGTTTGGATGATTTCTTTGATAATAAATTACCTTGTATAGAACAAAATGAGGAAGAAGCAACTTTTACACGTATCATAAAAGCGGATGAAGAACATTTATCTTTAGAGCTTTCCTGCACTGATTTTATCAATATGATTAGAAGTTTTACAGATGAGATTGGCCCATACTTAATGAAAGATGATGGAAGTATTTTAAAGATTTACAAAGCATCAAAATATGATGATTCAACAGATCACAAACTTGGTGAAATTTTTTATTGTAAGAAAAAATTAATCTTGTTACAGTTGAAAGATGGTGTCGTCAATTTAGATAGATTGCAAAAGCCGGGAAAAAAAGTTCTAACAAGTGTTGAATTTAACAATGGTAATAGAGATTTGGAAGGTTGTATCTTACATTAAATGCTGAAGCGTTTTAAAAGAAGAAACAAAAAAATATTCGTTTTATCTTTGTTCTCTTTGTTTGTATCATTGCAGTTGATTTTGACTATTTTTATCAATGTTCCTATTCCATTTGGACAAGGGTATATCAATCTTTCAGATTGTGTGACTTTTTTGTTAGCTTATTTTGTATCACCTTTGTTTGGTGGATTATGTGGTGGATTAAGTGGGTTTATAGCAGATATAATTTTAGGTTATTCTGTTTATTGTGTTTTCACCTTTTTCATTAAATTGTCGATGGGTGTTCTGTTTGGATATTTATCTGTTTTAATTAAAAAACATGTTAAGAACAGAATTTTGAAAATTTCATTTATAATTCTTTCTATTTTATTTTCATCAATTTGGATGAGTTTTTTGTATTTTTTATCGGATTTACTTTTGTTCAATTTATCAATTGGAATTATAAATATTGTTCCAAATATCTTCCAAGGTTTGATTTCATCGGCAGTAGCTATTTATTCAATTTTAAATATTGATAGTTTCGTTGAAACTAACAGAGTTGAAACTAAACTTATCTTAAGCCGTTCTTTCTAAATTTAATATTCTATAATTAAAACATGGTTTACATATACGTTGGTGAAGATCCGTATTACACATATTTGGAATGCAAAAGAAATATCGAAAAGAAATATTCTGAGAATAAAGATATCGATTTTTACAAATTTGATGGTGTTTTAGATGAAGTTTCCAAAGTCATAGATACTTGTATGACTTATTCTTTTTTTGCTTCAAAAAAAGTTATTATTTATGATCGTTGTAATTTTTTATCAAGTTCAAAAGATAAACAAGATGCAAAAAAAGAGAAGGATATCGATAGTTTGATCGATTTTGCCATGATTGAGGATTATGATGTTGAATTAAATTTGATTGTGACACCTTCTTTGCAAAAAAGTGAAAAGATCAAAACTTTAGTTCAAAATTCAAATTTAGTAAGTGTACAAAGTTTATCTGAGGATGATTATTTTCAATTTATCAATAGAAAAGTGAATTCTCAAAACAAAAAAATTTCCACAGATGCTTGTAAAGAAATATTGGCTCGTTGTAAAAGTGCTGATGGAAAATTTGATTATTTACAAGTGCAGAATAATATCGACAAACTCTGTTTAGCAACTGATAATATAACGATCGATGATGTAGAAGCTTTGGTTTATAAACCACTTGAAGATAAAATTTTTACTATTTCAGAAAGTTTGTTGAATAAAAATACAGCATATGCATTGAAAGTTTTCAGAGATCTGTTGAGTTTGGGATATCAAGTTTACAGTATATTGCCTGTTTTATATAACTCATTTTGGTTTTTAGCTCGTGTTAAATATTTGGCAATTCAAGGAAAAAACATCGATGAAATTTGTTCTAACATGAATGAAAAAAGCTTTTATAGAGTCAAATATGCTTTGAAGAATATTCAATATATCACATACAAAAATTTGAATAAAATATTATCTGACTTAGGAAAAGAAGAAAATAATTATAAATATGAAAACCGTGATCCAGAAGCCAGTTTAGAAACTTTCATGTGTTTATTTGACAAAAATTATCTATAAAATTTCAATAAAAAACCTCGTGCTTCAAACTACACGAGGTAATTTTTTTAACTTGATTTACTTTGCTTGGGATGCTTCTAATGAAGAGACCATTTTTGATAAAGCGATTTTTTGACGATTGGCAGTGTTGATGTGTTGAATACCTTTTGAAACACTCTTATCAATCAAACTTGTTGCTAAACTTAAATTAGTTTTTGCACTTGCTAAATCATTTTCTGCACAGGCCTTAACGACTTTCTTCATTGCAGTTCTCATCATGGACTTATATGAAGAATTAGCTTTGCGTGCCTTTTCGTTAGTTTTGATTCTTTTCTTTTGTGATTTAATTTGAGCCATACTAAAAACCTTTCTTTTTCAGACTTATTAAATATACAATATGTATTGCTTAAAATCAAGTTATCACAAGTTTTTTGTTAGTTAAAATAAATCATATATTTTTTTAAATTTAATTAAACATAATCTTTTTACAATTTGCTGTAGCAATGAATCTATAGATAGGAGTTTAATATAAAAATGAAAACACATATAATCAAAGTTAAGATATCTAGGAGGTTTCTATGAAACATTTATCAGGTAGCACAATTGAGAAAAATGTAGCAAAAATATCACGTAAAATTGGACCAGAAGGAATGGTTTTACTGAAAAACGAAGATGAATGCTTACCTTTGAAAAAAGATGATAAAGTTGCAGTGTTCGGCCGTTGTCAAATAAATTTATACAAGTCTGGAACTGGTTCAGGTGGTATGGTGAATGTACCTTATAACATAAATTTGATTGAAGGTATGAACAATGCCAAAATCAATTATGATAAAGAACTTTACAAAATATATGAAAAATGGGTCGAAGAAAATCCCTATGATAACGGAATGGGTAAATGGGCTGGTGAACCATGGAATCAAAAAGAGATGCTTGTTGATGAAAAACTTTGCGAAAGAATATCAAAACGTTGTAATAAAGCTATCATCGTAATTGGAAGAACCGCAGGTGAAGATAAGGATTATTCAAGCACAAAGGGTAGTTATCTGTTATCCGATGAAGAACAAAAACTTATCGATGTTGTGACAAATTACTTTGAAAATACAATTATCTTGATGAATGTCTCAAATATAATCGATATGAAGTTTATAAATAAAAATTATAAACATCCTATTAAATCCGTTTTATACTGTTGGCAATGCGGTATGGAAAATGGAAATTGTATATGTGATGCATTGAATGGTAAAACACCTCCAAGTGGTAAATTATCAGACACAATCGCATACAATTTGGAAGATTATATAACTAACAAGAATTTTGGAAATGATAAAGAGGATATTTATCAAGAGGATATTTTCGTCGGTTATCGCTATTTCAACACGTTCGCCAAAGACAGAATAATGTTTCCGTTTGGATATGGATTAACATATACAAGTTTCAAAATTGAAGTTTTACATGCTGATTATCGAAATGAGAAATTTAATATAAAAGTTCGTGTTACTAACACAGGTGATAAATATTCTTCAAAAGAAGTTGTGCAAATTTACATGAAAGCACCTTTTATAAAACTTTCTCGACCGGAAGTTGAACTTGTTGCATATAAAAAGACAAAATTATTGAAGCCATGTGAATCACAAGAATTTGACGTTAAATTCAATTTTAATTATCTAGCAGCTTATGATGATTTAGGTCTTACTGGTTTTGAATCAAGCTACGTTTTTGAACAAGGTAAATACGAATTTTATATTGGAAATTCTTCAACAAATTTAAATAAGATAAAATTCGAAAATGAATTTATAGTTGAAAACACATTTTGTTATAAGAAAATGCAACCTTTGATGGTGAATAAAAAAGAATTTGCAAGATTAACAAGAAAGAATGGGGAACAAAATTACGTATTTGAAAATGTCCCAGCACAAAAAGAAAATTTACTTGAAAGAATACAATCAAACTTACCAAGACCAATAAAACAGACACCATATAAAAATATCAAATTAAATGATGTATACAATGAAAAACAATTGAAAAAATTCATCGCTCAATTTACAGATGAAGAATTAGCAACTTTGGTTAGAGCCGAGGGAATGTCTTCTCCCAAAGTGACTCTTGGTGTTGCATCTTGTTTCGGTGGATTAAGTGAAAAGATGCAAATAAAATACAACCTACCAATCGCAAGTTGTTCTGATGGACCTTCTGGAATTCGTATGGATGTTGGAACTAAAGCAAGTCAAGTTCCTATTGGAACACTCTTGGCTTGTACATTCAACGATGAATTAGTTGAAAAATTGTTCAAGTATGAAGGCGTAGAATTAAGAAACAACGATATTGACTTTCTTCTTGGTCCTGGAGTAAATATTCATCGTCATCCTTTAAATGGAAGAAATTTTGAATATTTTTCAGAAGACCCCTTACTTTCAGGTAAAATTGCTGCAAGTGTTGTCAGAGGTTTAAATAAACATGCATTAGCTACAGTCAAACATATGGCTTGTAACAACCAAGAGCACAATCGTAATTTTGTAAATGTCGTTTGTTCTGAAAGATGTTTAAGAGAAATATACTTACGTGTATTTGAAATATGTGTTAAAGAAGGAAAATGCAAAGCGATAATGACTTCATATAATCCTATAAACGATCATTATTCAAGTTCAAATTATGATATGTTAACTGAATTATTGCGTAAAGAGTGGAAGTTTAATGGAATTGTTATGACCGACTGGTGGGCATATGTCAACGATTGTATAAATTGTGGTGAGCCAAATCATCAAGATTTATCCAGCATGATCAAAGCACAGAATGATCTTTATATGGTAGTTGATAATTTCGGTGCTGAGATAAATGTTTATCACGATAACATTGTTCAATCACTAAATGAAGGTAAATTGACTCGTGGTGAACTCCAAAGAAGTTGTATGAATATATGTAGAATTTTAAATTACATATTGAAAAATCATGATAAAAAAGTGTGTTCTATGTTATCTCTTGAGCCATGTGAAAGTGGCGATTTTAAACAAAAAGGTGTCTATTCCATTTATGTAGAATATAAAGTTTCGATACAACCTGGATTCATTGCTGCGACAAATGTTTATTTGAATAATGAAATAATAGGTGCGATTCAATCTAATGGAACAGAACAAACTCAAATCAGAAAATTATTAGCGAGAGTCAATTTACTTAATGATGGCTGTTATAATTTGATGCTACTTCCTTTATTAACTGGAATTGACGTTATCAATATTGAATTTATCAAAGATTAATATAACTGGTGTTTGAAAATGATAAAATAAAATAGGTTAAAAAGGAGAATATATGGAATACAATAAATACATTGATCACACTTTATTGAAGGCTGAAGCAACATCACAAGACATTGAAAAATTGTGTAAAGAAGCACGCAAATACAAATTCATGTCTGTTTGTGTCAATCCAAGCTTCATCCCTTTATGTAAGGAACTTTTAAAAGGTAGCGAAGTTAAAATTTGTACAGTTGTAGGTTTCCCATTAGGTATGATGTCCACTGCTAGTAAAGCTTTTGAAACTAAACAAGCTTTATTGGAAGGTGCTGATGAGATTGATATGGTTATCAACATCGGTAGATTGAAAGAAGGAAATCTTGATTATGTCAAACAAGAGATTGCTTCTTTGAAAGCAATTTGTAAAGAGCATGTTTTGAAGGTCATCATTGAAACTTGCTTGTTGACAGATGAAGAAAAAGTTACAGCTTGTAAACTTGCTAAAGAAGCTGGTGCTGATTTTGTTAAAACATCAACTGGTTTCTCTAAATGGGGTGCTAAGAAGGAAGATATCGAATTGATGAGAAAAGCCGTCGGTCCTGAGATGGGTGTCAAAGCTTCAGGTGGCATTTCAAATTTTGAAGAAATGAAACAGATGATCGATGCAGGTGCTACAAGAATAGGTACTTCTCGTGGTGTCACATTGATGGAAGAAGCAAAGTAAATTTAAAATAATTTTATAAATAAAATAAGCTAGTGATTATCACTAGCTTTTTTCATTTAATTTAAATTAGCAACTTATAGTATATAAATAAAATTGATTGTTATTTATAATATTTTAACCCTATCTAAATCTATTACACTGACTGATATAATCGGTTCCTTTGATAATGTTTTTCTCATGTATTTTCTTATAACTTCATATACTTTCAACTCGATTTCTTCAGCTTTTTTACAAGTTTCAAAGCTATCTTTAACAGTGTTGACAAATAATGAAGTTAAAGTATCTATAACATCTTGACTATCTTTCAAATACAAACAACCACGCATTTGGATATCTGTTTGTGTTACTATTTTTTTGTTTGCAAGTGAAATTGCAATGCCTAACATAACAACACCATCCTCAGCCATTTTTTGTCTTTCTGAAATTATCATGTCTTTGACTTCACCGACACTTAAACCATCGACCATGACATCGGCAGTATTGATTTTATTTGTCTTACTACTGACACTACCATCGGTATTGAAAAATATCTGATCACCATTATCTAGAATGAAGATATTCATATAATTCAAACCTATGTTCATCTCCATTGCAATTTTAGCATTATCCATAAGTTTGCGATATTCACCTTTAATCGGTAAATAATAGCGTGGTTTTGTCAATGCTAACAGCATTTTTAAATCCTCTTTATGAGCATGCATGCTGTTTAGTTGTTTTCTTGAAATATTGACGACTTTACAGTCGGTCTCATATATTGTATCTATGGCTTGAGTGTGATTTAATTCAGTGCCTGGAACGCTTGGAGCAGCAACGATGAATGTATCATTTTCTGTTACTTCAATACCTTTGATTTGATGCTGGCAAACATTTTTAATTGTATCGAACAATTCTTGACCGCTTCCAGTGAGTATGTAAACAATTTGGTTTTGATTGACACTTAAAGTTTGTTTAAAACGAACCAAATTTATGATTGGAAACTTTAAAGTGTCAGAATAATTACCTAAATTTAAGATAAAGTCCTCATAATTTGAATCGATGAAACAAATTTTCTTGTTGTTTTCTAAACATTGATTGATTATTTCAGTTAAATTGAATAAATTTTGCTCATATAAAGCGACAAATATTTTACCTTCGGCATTTTTGAAATATTGTGAAATATGAGGGGTTAATTTATGGTTAGGCGAGCAAACACCATTTAAATCTGCACCTTGTGATTCACTTAAAAGTAAAAAAGTCGGCTTTTCTTGAGAAATTAAGGCAACTTTTCTTAAATTGAAACTGTAGTCATTAATCTCATCGAAATCGGAGATAAAATCACCTGAGTATATAATTGAGCCTAAATCAGTATCGATAGCAAAGCCGAATGATTGGGCGACAGAATGTGTGGTAGAGAAGAAAGAGAATTTACGCTTACCTATCATGACATCAGAATTTGTTTCAATTGTTTTGATATTGAATTGGCATTGTTTATTAAAAGCTTTTTTATAGTGAAATTTTATCATCTCACTTGCGATTTTAGATGTATAAATGGGAACTTTGACATCTTCAGCAAATTTGTACAAAGCACCGAATTGATCAAGATGTCCGTGAGAGATAATAAAAGCTTTAACACGATCTTTATTTGTAACAAGATAGTTATCATCGGGTATTATGTAATCAATACCTGGCATATTTAATGGTGGATATTTCAATCCAGCTTCGATTACAAATATATCATCGTTGATCTCGATACAATAACAGTTTTTACCATCTTCATCAAGACCTCCAAGAGCGACAAATTTTATTTTATCCATTTTCTTTTCCTTTCTTTTTGAAACTGACACATAATGAAAGTGGTCCAAGGTAGCAATTGACAATCAAGGACATAGTGGCAATGTTTATATTTAAATTTTTATTTATTTCTGATTTTATTCTGTTCGCGAGGTTTATCGCATCCATTTGACAACCACCATGTGTGATGTAAACTTCAGTTTCAGAATCAGATATGTTGTTTTTAATATAACTGAACAAAATGCTTAAAGCATCAGTGCGTGTTTTGATTTTTCTATAAATTGAGATTTTTTGATTCTCATCGAAAGTTAAAATAAGTTTATTTGCAACAATTTTGTCGAAAAATCCCATTTTAAGTTTGAAACGATCATTTGTTTTAAGAAAATTAGGCATTTCACAATAAGCGATTGTATCAATATTTTCTATTGTATTGCTAACGATGTTGAAATTTTTTTCAATTGCCATATTGTTGTTTTTATTTGTAATCAATTGTTGAACGATTACTGACATTTTAGTTGAACAACCTAGAGAATCTAATACGAAAATATTTCGTTTTGTAAATTGTTTTTCCAAAGCACGTTTGGCAATCATCGCTGACATGTAACAGGCGGATAGATGAGAGGATGTAGTAACAATCAAAATGTCATATTCATCTTTAAGAAATTTCGCAGCAGTATCAACATATAAACTTGCTGGAATATATGAAGTTTTGATCTCCTTGTTTTCAAGCAATTTTGAATTTAAATTGAATGAGGATAGTTCTCTATCATCAGAAAATCTCAAATACCTTTTGCCATCAACATTAAATTCGATTGGAATTATTTCAACATCACATGATTCTAATAAATGTTTTGGAAGGTCACTTGTTGCATCAATCAATATTTTATATTTGCTCATAACTTCATATATTATAAATTAATATCAATTAAAACTGGACAATGATCACTGCCGAGAATTTCGTTTAAATAACTAATTTGATTAACTTTGTTTTTCAATATTTCTGAAATTAAAAAGTGATCAATTCTCCAACCGATATTTTTTGTTCTTGCTGAAAATCTGTAACTCCACCATGAATATACAACCTCATCTTTATGGAAATAACGGAATATATCAATAGTATTAGATATTTTTAAAATGTTTTTGAATGAATCTCTCTCTTCGATTGTAAAACCGGCGTTTGTCTGATTTGTGTCCGGATTTTTCAAATCTATTCTTTCAGGGGCAACATTTAAATCACCACCGAGAATAACTGGTTTTGTTCTAGATAATTTTTGCATTGTTTGTGCAAGTGTCAAATCATAATCCATCCTATATGGAATTCTAGAAAGATCCTCTTTTGAATTGGGCGTATATGAATTTATCAAATAGAAGTTTTCAAATTCCAGTATGATAATTCTTCCTTCATCATTGTATTTTCCATCTAAAGAATATGAAACGCTGATAGGTTTTATTCTTGTTGAAATCATGGTACCCGAATATCCTTTTTTAATTTTAGATACATTGATAAAATTTTCAAAATTTTCAAGATAAAATGGATTATCTTCCTCACTTGAAAACTTAGTTTCTTGGAACATAATGATGTCCGGATTGTATTGTTTCAATTGCGCGCTTAAATCAAATTTTTTGCATATTGCTCGCAAAGAATTTACATTGAAAGATATTATTCGCATATGTTTTTTCCTTTTTGTTATATATTTTATTGTTTTTATTTATTATTCTTCAAAATTTTACTTTTATTAGTTGAAATATGTTGTAAACATGATTTAAAGACTGATTATCTAATAAAAAAAGAGCGATTTTTATATCACTCATAAACTTCATATAATGGCGGGTCCAGCGAGACTCGAACTCGCGGTCTTCTCCGTGACAGGGAGACGTGATAACCACTACACTATGAACCCAAGTGGTGGCCCAGGGGGGAATCGAACCCTCGACACAGGGATTTTCAGTCCCTTGCTCTACCAACTGAGCTACCGGGCCAACTTGTTTAATTATTGCATAAATTAGATTTATATGCAAGAAGTATTTTTTTGTGAAAAAAACGAAAATTATCAATAAAAATCGTCTTAATTTCTAATAAAACAGTTGCAAATAAACATTCTTATTTGTACTTGTAAAATAGCTTTTTTTGAAATAATTATTCAAAATTGACTAAACTATAAGAGCTATATAGCAAAAAAAGAATAACTTTTCTAAAAAGCTTTTTAGTTTTTAGTGGATATAATATATGAAAAATATAATTAAGCATGCTCAGTTTTTTGAGTGCAATTTTAAAAATTGTGAAAATAAATTGCAAAATTTGAATTACGTAAATAAATTGTTAGAAAATAACATTTTCGAAGGTAGGATCGAAACAAACGTTCGAATAGCAATATTAAAATTCATCGAAACTAACAAAGAAAATTGCAGTTCTAAATTTATCGATACAAAAATTAAGTTTTATTACCTTATCGGTGATTTTAAAAATGCATTGAATCTTATTGAAAAATTCAAAAATAAGAACAAAGAAATATATGTTCTTGATATTGTTGTAAAACTTATCAAAAATAACGCAAACTTTGATGATATAAGATGTATCAATTTACAAAATTTGAAAAATTGCCATAATTTTAAATACTTTCAGTTATTAAAATTTAAATTGGCAGTTTGTGATAAGAAAATGAATTATGAACTTACAAAGGAACTATTTGACTACTTCAAATTTATCCACGATAGCAATTTTGTTAATATTGTAAAAATATATCTTGCGTTACATTTAAACTTATTTGAAAAGCAAATTAAAATATTTATAAAAGAACTTATCTCATCAAAATACTCTGTCAATTTGGAATTTTTATGTTTTCTTTATTTAAGATATGGTGCTTTGTATTTTGATGAAAAAGAAGTGAAATATTTGAATTTGTTATTTAGATATCTAAACGGTGAGAAACTATCACGTGATAATCAAATTTCAGTATTTCGATATTTCAAAAAATTCGAATGCGATTATGAATTAATTTATGGACTTTTAGACTTGAAAAATCTATCAAAAAAATATGATGAGTTTCTTTATTACATATACAAAAAAGATATTTTCAAAATTTATTTGAATAATTTGCAATTGAAGAATCAAGGAGAAATCACAAATCAGCATTATTTTCTCAATTTATTAAAAAACAAATTGTTGATTGAAAGTGATGATGGTATTTTGAAATTTATATTGGATAAAATATCAATCAATAATGATCAAAAGAACATAAATATGAAAATAGATTATGAGATAAGGGAAGTATTGTCCATTTTGCCTTTATGTTCTTTGAAAGATGCCTTGTTGAATGAAAATGAAGAAGCTAAAAAATACAAAAAATTATTAATTGAAATTTTGAACTAAATTCAAAAGTATTGTCGTTATATAGTTTGTTATAATTGAAGCATGTTTAAAACAATATATGCTAGCGTTCATGAAATTATAGATTCCGTTCTTCGTAGTGGAAGTATCAACAATAAAATTTTCAATTTAGAAACAATGCAAGAAGGAACCAGACTTCATAATGTTTATCAAAATTTATTTAAAGATAATTACAACTGTGAAGAGATATGTGATTTTAAACATGATTTTTTGGATTTCACTTTCTATATAAAAGGGAGAGCAGATTTAGTTAGATTTGAAAAAAATTCATTTATTTTAGTTGAATTGAAAACAACAGTTGATGATCTTAGTTTATTTCATTTGGAAAATGAAGCATGGCATCTTGGTCAAGCGATATTTTATTCTTATGGTTTATGTTGCAATAGAAATTACACACATTGCAAAATCAAACTTGTTTATATCACTCAAAACAAAGATGAGAAAGATGAAGAAAAGAAAAAACTTGAATATGAGTATCAGTTTGATAAAGAAGAGCTAAGATTTCATGTTGAAAAAATTCTCTTTGAATTTATAAAACTAATTAAAAAGAAGGAAGAACTAATAGATAAAAGAGATTTAACTTCTGAAAAATTGATTTTTCCGTATGAAACAATTCGACCAAAACAACAAGAGATGGTTGATTTTTGTCAAGAGATAATTGATGAAAATAAAGTTGGTTATATAGAAGCATCGACAGGTATTGGAAAGACATTAGGTTGTTTATATCCATATTTAAAAAATTTGTTCAATAATAAACAAACTGAAAAAATATTTTATTTGACTTCAAAAAATTCCTTAAGAGAAGTTTGCTTAAACAATTTACTTTTATTTAAAAATCAAGGCGTTTATTTTCGTGTTACAGCTCTAAATTCAAAAGATAAATTATGTATAAATGATAAAAGAAAACGATGTAATCCTAACGATTGCAAATATGCGAAAAATTATTATTCAAAAATGCGTAGTATCCTTTGTGAAATTCTTGATAATTATGATTTTTTAACCTATGATGCTATCATTGAAATTGCTAATAAATATGAAGTTTGTCCATTTGAATTGCAACTCGATTTGTCTAATTTTTCTGATGTGATAATAGGCGATTATAATTATGTGTTCGACGATCATGTTAAATTGCAAAGATTTTTTGAAGATAAAAGTAAGTATGAATATTATCTTTTGATTGATGAAGCACACAATTTGCCTTCGAGAGTTAGAGACACATATTCGGAAAAAATTTCAAAATTTGATGTACTTTCTTTAATTAAATTATCAAAAGGCAAAAAGTTGACTAAATTGAGGAATAGTTTAAAAAATCTTTTGAATGAATTTGAACTGTTTGTTTTATCAGATGAAGAAATAAATGAGCCATTTATCAAAAGAAGTGAGCAAAAAGTCGAATATTTCAGTGATAGTTTTTTAAAAGCTGTTGAAAAAGTGAAAAAAGTTTATCAAGATTTGATAAAAGATTCTTTTGATTTGAAAGATGAGGATCTTGACTTTTATACAAAATTGACACATTTTATTGAACTTCCCAAAAAAGATGATGATAGATATGCTTATTTTTTGAATTTCAATTCTTTAAATGAATGTGTCAGTGCGAATATAAAGTGTTTAGATTCAAAAGACATGATTGTGAATGAAGTTAATAAATTTCATTCTAGTTTGATGTTCTCTGCAACTTTGCAACCATTTGAATATTATTTAAAACTTCTTGGAAAAACAGATGATCAGAAGATGCTTGTTTTAAAATCGGATTTTGAAAAGGATAACTTATTGGTATTGGTAAACAGTTTTATTTCAACAAAATACAACGATAGAGAAAGAACTTTGAGTGATATTTATTACATGATTTTGAGTGTAGTACTGACTAAGGTTGGAAATTATTTTGTGTTTTTACCATCCTATGAATATTTACAGAAACTCTCAAGTTTCTTCATCAATCGAAACGATATAGATATTGTGATACAAGACAATAATATGAGTGATGAAGCAAGGAATGAATTTTTGGATAGATTCAAATCAAATCCTAAGCGTTCCTGTCTAGGCTTTATAGTTTTAGGTGGAGTATTTTCAGAAGGAATAGATCTTATCGATGATCGTTTGATAGGAGCAATTATAGTTTCTGTAGGATTACCAAAAATAAGTAAGGAAAACGATGCTTTAATCGATTATTACAATAATAACGAAAACAAACTTGAAGGTTACAAATACGCGTATGTTTATCCTGGAATAGGAAAAATTTTGCAAGCTGCTGGTAGGGTAATTCGTTCGGAAAATGATAATGGTATAATACTTTTCATAGACAATAGATACGCTTTAGAACCATACAAGAGTATTTTGAAATCTAATTATAAAAACATCAAAAGTGTCATTACTCCAAATGATGTTGTCAAAGTTGTTAAGAAGTTTTGGGAGGAAAAATGATGAAAAAATACCCTTTGGATCATATTAGAAATTTTTCAATCATAGCCCATATTGATCACGGCAAATCCACTTTGGCCGATAGAATTTTAGAGTTGACTGGTGCTGTCGAAGTGAGAGATTTGAAAGAGCAAATGCTCGATGATCTTGAATTGGAAAGAAAACGTGGAATCACTATAAAACTGAATGCGGTCAGCATCAATTACCATGCAGATAATGGTGAGGACTATTTATTCAATTTGATAGATACTCCAGGACATGTTGATTTTACATATGAAGTTAGTAGATCATTAGCTGCGTGTGAAGGTGCTTTATTGGTTGTTGATGCAACTCAGGGAGTTGAAGCACAAACTTTAGCAAACGCTTATTTGGCCATTGAAAACGATTTAACAATTTTGCCAGTTATAAATAAAATGGATTTACCAAGTGCATCATTGGAAAGGACACAAGAGGAAGTGTTCAAAGCTTTAAGTATCGATCCTGATTTATGTTTGCCGATTTCTGCTAAGACAGGATTAGGTATTAAAAAAGTTCTTGAGATGATTGTGAAAGAGTTACCTTCACCAAATGGTGATGTTAATAAGCCTTTACAAGCTTTGATTTTTGATAGTAAATTCGATTCTTACCGTGGAGTAATTGTTTTGATAAGAGTTAAACAAGGCTCCATAAAAGTTGGTGATAAAATTTTACTGATGGCTAAGAATAAAGTTTATCAAGTTACAGAAGTTGGTATTAGAACTCCAAAAGAAGTTCGAGTTGATTCATTGGATGCTGGAGAAGTTGGATACATCGCTGCACAGATAAAGGATATTAAAGATATTAAAGTTGGTGATACAATAACCTTAGTTGATAACAAAGCAAGTGAAGCTTTACCAGGTTACAGAAAAATAAATCCCATGGTTTTCTCCGGATTATATCCAACAGATAATGATGATTTTGAACAATTGAGAGATGCTTTGGAAAAATTGGCTTTGAATGATTCATCCTTAGTTTATGAGCCTGAGACAAGCAGTGCATTAGGCAGTGGTTTTAGATGCGGATTCTTAGGTTTGTTGCACATGGATGTCATACAAGAGAGACTTGAAAATGAATATGGCATAGATTTAGTCTGCACTGCACCAAGTGTCGTTTATGAACTTACAATGACAGATGGTACTTTTGTAAGATTGGATAATCCAACATTATTTCCAACTAATCCAGCTGTCATAAAAAGTATGAAAGAGCCTATGGTGCGAGCATGTATTTTAACGCCATCAGAATACATTGGTAGTTTGATGCAATTAGCACAAGATAGAAGAGGACAATATATCGATATGAAATATATCGATGAAAATCGCGTTGAGTTGATATATAAGATGCCTTTAAGTGAAGTTATTTTCTCATTCTTTGATAAATTGAAATCAATAACAGCTGGATATGCATCTTTTGATTATGAGATTATAGGTTATGAAGAATCTGATCTTGCAAGAATGGATATTATGTTGAATGGTGAAGTTGTTGATGCTTTGACAACGATAGTTTTTAAGAAAACTGCCTATTCAAGAGCTAGAAAAATTGTTGACAAACTGAAAGATGAAATTCCACGTCAACAGTTCCAAATTCCTGTTCAAGCCTGTATAAACAATAAAATCATCGCACGTGCAGATATCAAAGCAGTTAGAAAAGATGTTCTTTCTAAGTGTTATGGTGGCGACATCTCTCGTAAGAAGAAACTTCTTGAAAAACAGAAAGAAGGTAAAAAACGAATGAAAGAATTCGGAAAAGTGTATGTTCCACAACAAGCTTTCATCGCAATTTTATCTATAGATGATGGTGATTAATATTTTTTAAAAGTAATATATTTTTAAATTTTCATCTTTATTTAATTCACTTTTTTTGTTTATTTTTTGTTATTGATTTTTCAATTTTTATCGAAAAAATAAAGTAAAATAAATGTAGAGGTTTTTGTATGGTTTTAGTGTTTTTAGTTAATTCTTCATTAGTTTGGATATCAATTTTTTTGATTGGCATTGTCATCGCATGTGCAATAATTCTCATATATAAATACGTTCCTGCTTTCAAACATAAAAACAGTGAAAAATCTTCACATGAAAATGCGATGGAAGATGTTCAAACAATTGTACGAGACGATCGTGACATCATAGAAGAGAAAAAATTAACTATGGAAAAAAGAATGCGTACTATATCTGCAAAAGCTGAGGAAATGGAAGTTGACTTGACTGATGATGATTATTTTTTCTTAGTCATTCAAGAGGAAATTAACGAAATCGATAAAACATTTTACAAAGGAAGAAAATAATATGGATTATAAAGGTTTATATGTGCATATACCATTTTGTGATAGTATATGCTCGTATTGTGCCTTTAGCAAAGTATTGAAAAATTATTCGAATGTTGAAAATTATCTTCATACTCTTGAGGATGAGATTAAATTTAAGAATGCTGATAAATACACATATGATTCCATATTTATCGGTGGTGGAACGCCGACATGTCTAAATATTGATAATTTGGAATACCTTCTGCAAATAATTTCAACATTCAATAGAACACCAGATTGTGAATACACTATAGAATCAAATCCGGAAAATTTGACTTTTGAAAAATGCTTGCTTCTTAAAAAATATGGAGTAAACAGAGTATCGATCGGTGTGCAAAGTTTTGACTTGGAAAAATTGAAGTTTTTGAATCGAACTCACAATTTTGAGATTGTTTATAACGGTGTGAACAATGTTAAAAAAGTTGGAATACACAATATAAACATGGATTTTATATACGGTTGTGAAAATGATTCAATCGAACTTTTGAGAAAAGATATTCAAAAGGCTATCAAATTCGATGTGACTCACATGTCTTTTTACTGTCTTGAAATTGAAAATGGAACAGTTCTTTATAATAAAAATTGCAAAGTGGATGATGACTTTGCTGCAAGTTTGTATCAAAAATTGTTGTTTGAGTTGCAAAGAAAAAATTTCTACAGATATGAAATTAGCAATTTCAGCAAGGAAAATAAATTTTGCTCTAAGCATAATTTGAAATATTGGAAATTCACTGATTATATTGGAATCGGCTTGAGTGCTTGTTCATTTGTGGATCATTGTTTTATTGAAAATACGAAAAATTTGACTAAATATTTAAATAAAAATTACATAGCTTTTGAGAATAAATTATCTTTGGATGAAGAAAAAAACGTGTTTTTACAGCAGAATCTTCGTTTGGAAAAAGGCTTTAAATTAAAAACATATCGTGAGCGTTTTAATTCGGATTTTTTGGAGGACTACAAAGATAAAATTGATATAATAAAAAACAGTTTAGTGATATCAAGAACGGAAGATGTGTACATCAAATCATCTATGTTGTACATAATGGATAATATCTTAGTTGACTTATTACATTGAGGAGTTGTATGGAATCGATAAAAGAGATATATAAGATCGGAAATGGCCCAAGTTCATCACATACAATGGGTCCTCTTTATGCAACTAAATGTTTTATTGATTTTTTTAAGAAGAACAATATAAAATTCGATAAAATCAGAGTTACTTTGTACTCATCTTTAGCTTGGACTGGAAAAGGGCATCTTACTGATAAAATAATCAAAGAAACTTTAAAAGATTACAATTGCGAGATCGTTTTTGATTACAAAACTTTGACAGAACATCCTAACACTTTGAAATTTGATTTATTGCTTAAAGACAAAATTGTAAGTTCAAAAACTTATATATCAATCGGTGGTGGATATATCAAAGAAAACGGAGTTGAAGAGGATAAAATTCCGGATGTTTATCAGTTTTCCAAGTTTGAATTATTTAAGCAATATATTCAAAATAACGATATAGTTGAGTTTATTGATTCGGTTGAGGATGAAAGCTTGAATGATTATCTTTCAGGTGTTGTTGATGCTATGTGCAATTCCGTTGAAAAAGGTTTGAATGCTTCTGGAACAGTTGCTTTTGAACTTGAAGTTAAAAGAGTTGCTAAAGATATTTTTGAAGAAGCACAAAAGGAAAAAGATGAATCAGTAAGAAGAACATTGTTTTTAACAAGCTACGCGTATGCTGCAAGTGAAGAAAATGCAAGTGGTGGTGTGATAGTCACAGCTCCAACTGCTGGAAGTTGTGGTGTTTTAGCTAGCTTAGTTCATTACTATCTGCATAATTTGAAAATTGATAAAAAAAGAATTATTGATGCTTTGAAAGTCAGCGGAATCATAGGATTGATTATAAAAAATGAAGCATCGATAAGTGGATCTGTAGCAGGTTGTCAAGCTGAAATTGGAAGTGCAAGTTCTATGGGTGCTGCTTTTTTATGTGCTATTGATAATATGAGTTTGAACCAAATCGGTTATGCAAGTGAAGTTGCTTTGGAACATTCATTAGGTTTGACATGTGACCCAGTTCATGGTTATGTTGCAATACCTTGCATTGAAAGAAATGCTATGGGAGTGTTAAGGGCATATGATAGTTATTTGTATGCCAAACATATTTCTAAATATCGTGATGCTTATGTAAAATTCGACGATGTTGTAAAAGTTATGAGAGAAACTGGAATGAAGATGAATGAGGATTTGAAAGAAACTTCTAGAGCTGGTTTGGCAAAAATAAATAAAGAGGTTTAATTTTGTGAGTAATATTGTAATTGCCCCGAAATTCTTAAAATATAAAATATTATCTGAAAAATATAAAGATGAATCAATTCAATTTTTCAGCAAGGAAGAGTTTATAAATAAATTTACTTTTGAAAGTGATATTTATTCGATTTTTGAATGTTATAAAAAATATTGCGATTCATTTAAAATGCAAAATTTCAATTTATTTTACAAACAAATTAAGGCTTTAAAGAAAGTATATGACTTTAATTACAATAGTGAACATGTAAATAAATTATCCGAAATAAATGATTTTTTAATGAAAAACAATTTATTAGATTACGATAAAGATTTTATTGAATTTGCTAAAAAAGTCAATATAGATATATATTTATATGACAAAAGTGTGGATATAGATCTTTATAAACTGTTAAATAATTATCAACTTCGATATAAAGAGTATTCAATAGATCCTATTGAAAAACATAAAATTCATCTAACAAAATTTGATAATAACAAAATTGAAATTGGATATGTGCTTAATTCTATATTTGATTTGCTTAAAAGTAAAAATGCAACTCAAAATGATATATGTTTGATTTGTCCATCAACATATAATTGTGATTTGTTGGAAGTGTCACAATTATTCAAATTAAATTTGAAAATTGAAAAAGATAATCTTTTTTCAAATTCATATATAAGTGAATTTTATAACAATCTTTCTGAGAGTTCTATTGACGAATTCATTCAAAAATATGATGAGAAAAATTCTGACATTTTTGATAATTATCTTTACACATTCTTATTGGAAGCAGAACAATTGAAATTGGATATTTTGCAGAAAAAAGATTATTTATACTATCGAATAAAGAACACATCTTTATCAAATAAGAACAATGTTTATTTTGACATTTTCAACAGTGTTGATGATGTTAACAAAGATTATAAATATATTTTTATGATAGGTTTTAATTCAGATTTTGAAAGTTCATTTAAAGATTGCGAATATTTAACTGATGAAGAATTGAATAATGTTTCTTATATGATGTGTTCAACAGAGCGAAAAAAAGAAAGTGACATTAAGATAATAAAATTTATACAACATAATAATATTCATCACTTATCGTATTCTGATAATAGTGTTATGGGTGAATGTCATGAAATTTCATTATTAACAAGCTATCCTGAACTTTTTGATCGTAATATCGAGAATTTGACTAATATTTTTGAAACGGGAGGCACTTTTTATTCAGAAGATTTTATCAGATTTTATGTTGCTGAGAAATTGCATGATTTCGATTTATTTGGAACAAAAAGTGATTTTGTTTATCAACTTAAAGATGATCTAAATGTTCGTTATGATTGTTTTGATAATTCTTTCAAATGCAAAACCCAATTTATTACAAACGAACAAATATTTTCAACAACAACTATGGATAGTATTGATGAATGTCCATTTAGTTTTTACATTAAAAAATATGTATTGAAGGATTCTTTCAATGAAACACTGCAATTGAATAGAGGCAATTATATACATAAACTCTTAGAAACTTTGTATTCATCACAAAATACACCAAAAATAAATGATGTAAATAGTGCCAACTTTAAAATATTCCAAGAAAATTTTATTGATGATTTATTTGCTAAAGTAGATATAAAGGATTATTATTTATCAAATGATTTGATAAGCAATACTTTTTTAAATTTAATCAATGATAATATAAGACCGATGCTCCGTTTTCATTTGAAATTGAAAAGTAAATTAGCTGAACTCGGTTTTAAATTTTTAACAGAAAAAGAAGTAGAATTAAAGATTGATAACATAGATCTTAAAGGAAAAGTTGATCTTGTTATATATAGGAATTCATCGGATGAAAACAGCAACTCACAAAACGATGATTTAGGTAATATTGCTTTTATCATCGATTTTAAAACTGGAAATGCCAAGAACATTTATTCAAAAAATGAATTATTAAGTTCTCAGCTTCAAACTTATCAGTACTTTTTTGAAAAGAAATTAAAGGATGAGTTGAATTGTGAACTGATGACTTGTTCTTTGGATGAAATTTATAAATTGAATAAAACCGTTGCAAATAAGGATAACATCTATAAAAATGACACTCTAGATTTTTTTGGATTTGATAAATCCAAAACTTATTTAGAAGGTGATAAAGAAAAATTGGAAAAATTGAATAAACTTTTAAACATTATGCCTGAGATTCAAGCAAACAAGGATTATTTTGACATTTTTACTGAAGGTAAATTCCATTTCGACAGTATTAACAATTCACTTACAAATTTTGAAGATAAGTGCAAAGAATCATATAGGTTAGTTGAAGACAACAGATTTGATGTAGCACCAAAAACCGTACAATCATGTAAGTATTGTCTTTTTAAAGATATATGTTTTATGAAACCTTCCAATATAAGAATCAAGGTTGAAGAGGTTGAAGAAGATGGGGAATAGAGATAATTTAAATAAACAGCAACGTAGTGCAGTTGAAGCAAAAAATCACAATATTCTTCTTTCAGCAGGAGCAGGAACTGGTAAAACTGAAGTTTTAGGTCAAAGAGTGACATATTTGATGGAAAAAGAAAATGCAAATTTAGCGAATTTTTTGATTTTGACTTTCACTAGAGATGCAAGCTTTAATATGAACGCTCGAATTAAAAACTTGATCATTAAAAATAAGTTAGGTGAGGATATTAGTAAAGGTTTAGCATACGATCCAAATTTATTAACAGCAGTTGATTCGGCAGAGATAAGCACTTTGGATAGTTTTTGTCAAAGATTCGTCCGTCAATATTCATATTTACTTGATATAAAAGAGGATTTTTCAATTATTAGTGAAAATGAAGTAACTGCTTTTATCACACAGAAAATAAAAGAATCACTAAATGAAAAACTTGAAAATCAAGATCCAATATTGATACGTTTTTTTAAAGAATATTGTTTTAAAGATGATCGAGAGTTTGTCAATTTAATTTTGGAAATTATCAAAGCTGAGAAGAATATCATTTCAAAAGATTACCGTAACAAATATATTGATCAATTAAAAACCGAAAATAAATATTTTGATTTTTTTATCAATGAGTCTACAAACAATTTTAAGGAAAGATGCAATTTAATTATTAAAAGAATAGAAGAACTTGAACTATATATTCAAAACAAACGTAATATCATGGAACCAAAAGATGAAAAGTTTTTTGATTCCTTGATTGATAGTAAAAATAAAATAAAGTCTATTTTGCAATTGAATAGTTTTACTCAAAATGATTTTTCGGATTTAACAAATAAGAAATTTATAAGTAGAAAACCCAATAATTGCATGGATGACCTTTCAATTTATCAAAAGGCAATCAAAGATTTGAAAGATCTTCTTTTAAATACTGATAAAAACATCCTTATTTCTGAAAATTTTGTTGATAAAGATTATTTTAAAAATAACCTTGCTACATTTATTGAATTGGTAAATTTTATTTTTAATTTTGTCGATGATTTAAATAATGAAGTTAAAATATTCAAAAATAAGATTAATTCTTACGAATTTTCTGATTTATCATTTTTCACAATTAAAATTCTAGAAGATAATCAAGATATTCAAAATATAGTAAAGAGTAAATACAAATATATTATGGTGGATGAATGTCAAGATAACAATGATATTCAAGAGAAGCTTCTTAATTTAATACAGAATGATAATTTATTCTATGTTGGTGATATCAAACAATCAATTTACGCTTTTAGAAATTCAAATGTTCAATTATTTAAAAATCGTTATGAATTGTATCAACAAAACAAGGGCATTGTTGATAAAGGTGAATTGATTTCGATGAATCAAAATTATCGTTCGACAAAAGTTGTACTTGATTTAGTCAACCATATCTTCAAACAAATAATGACCGAACAATCTTCCGATGTGAATTATATGGATAAATCTCATCAACTTGTTCCAAAACATAGTGGTTATGACATTCATAAAGAGAAACTACCAAATAAAAATAATATATATTTTTATAAATCGGATTTGAAAAAAGAGGATAGTTTGGTTTATGAGATTGACAAGATCATCAAAGATATCAAAAATAGAGTTGAAACAGAGGAAATAATTGATTCTTTTTATAAAGATGAAAAAGGTGATATACAATGCAATGTAAGAAAAGTTCGTTATAAAGATTTTGCAATTATTACAGTTAATAAAAAAAATATAAATCTAATTATGAAATATCTCCTTGATGCAGGTATTCCTGTTATTAACAAGGCTAACATTGAAATTTCAGGAAAAGATTTGTTTAGAATTTTGTTGAATATTTTTGGCTTGATTTACTATATTGATAAAAAAGATATTAATAATGATGAATATAAACATTGCTTCTATTCTGTTTCAAGAAGTTTGATATTTGAAGATGCTGATGATGAGATTTATAACAATTTAAAACAAAATAATTTGACTAAAACGGATATTTACACAATTATAAATGATGTATTAAATGATGATTCACTAATCTCTTTCAGTGATTGTTTCAATGAAGTTTGCTTGAAATTCAATGTTGTTGGAAAACTTTATAAATCATCAGATCCTAACAATAGTTTGATTGTTTACAATTATTTTTTAAATCAAATTAAAGAGTTGGTTTCGCGAGGTTATTCTCTTCAAACAGCCTATGAATTTTTAAAGAATCTATTTGAAAATACTGAAACTAAGATCGAAATACCTATTATTACTAATGAAACTGATGCAGTAACAATTATCAACGTTCATAAATCAAAAGGTTTGGAATACAACATAGTTTATTATTGTGATTTTTCCTCTAGAATCATAAATAATAATGATAGTTTGAAAATGGTGAGTGGATTTACATCTGAGAATTTTAAAAATATGTATTCCTGTATAAATCTTCCTATGACATTTAGCGATTATTATAAAAACTATTACAACAGTAAAACCTCACCCATTTATAAAGATAAAACATATTCTCATAATATTATGAGTGATTTTTGTAAAAGTAAAGTCTTAAAAGAGAAAATTCGCTTGCTTTATGTTGCCTTAACACGTGCTAAATATCAAATAAACATCTTTTTGAAAGTTTCAAAAAATGATTATGAGAATATCAGAGATAAAAAATCAAATTTTAAAGACATCATTAATTTTAAAAGTTTTGTCGATTTATTGTCATACATAAATTATGATGGTTTTGCGGAAGTCAATTTTGATGAATTTACTGAAGAAGATAAAAACAGAATCGATGAAGATATTTTAAATGACAAGAAAAATAAAAACAAAGTAAACAGAACTTCTAAAAAGATTAAATATAAATTTGAAGATTATGAATTAAAAGCTCGTAAAATTGGAACTAACGCAAGTAAAGGCGGCATAATTCCGGCTTTCGAAAAAATGGTTAAATTCGGAACAAAAATTCATAATTTATTCTCTTATATAGATTTTAATAATCCTGATTTTTCAATTATCAAAGATTCAAAAATTAAAAAGAAAATCGAATCATTCTTCAATTCAAAAATAATGCAAAAATATAAAGGTTCAAAATTTTTCCCAGAATATGAATATTTTGATCCTGAAATTTCTAATTACAATCGTATTGATTTGTTGATTGTCAACAAAGATGAAGCAATTATTATAGACTACAAATTGAAAAATATCGATAATGCTGAATATGAAAAACAATTGCAAAAATATAAGGATAACATCATAAAAATATATCCAGATAGAAAAGTTAGTTGTTATTTGTACTCATTATTTGATGAAGAATTTAAACAAGTTAATTAACTAGCGGTAATAATATCGCTTGCGCTAGGCTAAAGTAGATAATCAAAGCAGAACAATCTAAAATTGTTGTGATCAATGGTCCAGCCATAACAGCAGGATCAAGGCGAATTAATTTTGCTAACAATGGTAAGATTGCACCGAAGAATCTTGAAAGGACAACAACTATAAATATACATAAACCGACTATCATCGAAAGCACCAATTGTGCTTGAGTTAAAGTTAAGTGTCCGAAATTTCTATCGGAGATATCAACTATCTTAATCGAAGTTTCAAGCATGACCCATCCGAAAGAGAATAATCCTATTATCAATCCTATCATCATGCCGGAAAGAACCTCTTTGATGATAACTTTCCACCATTGTTTTGGTTGAATTTCCTTCAATGATAAGGCACGTGTGATAACTGTTGTTGCTTGGCTTCCTGAATTTCCACCGGTATCCATCAATGTTGGAATAAATACTGAGAGAACAGGTAAGGAAATTAAAACAACATCTTGATATTTATCCAAAATTAAACTGGTGAAAGTTCCAACAACTAAAAGAATGATCAACCAAGGAAAACATGATAATGTAGTTTTCCAAATTGATGTTTGAAAGTATGGCTTGATTGTTTTTTGTGCGATACCTGACATTTTATTCATGTCTTCAGTTGTTTCTTCTTCAACGACATCCAAAATATCATCAACGGTGATAATACCAAGCATTCTTTTTTCAGAATTAGTTACTGGTAAGACAGTTAAATCGTATTTTTTGAACAATTCACTAACCTCCTCTTGGTCGGTTTGAGTGAAAGCAAAAGCGTAATCTGTCTTCATAATATCTTCAATTTTTTCATTTGGTTGTGCGAAAATGATATCTTCTAAAGAAACAATTCCAATCAAAATTCTTGAGTTGTCAAGTACGAAAAGTCTAGAAATTGTTTCGGCTAATTTTCCAACTCTTCTAATTTTGTCAAGTGAGTCTTTAACTGTCATATCACGTTTAAGATGAACATACTCAGTTGTCATAATAGAACCGGCAGTTCCATCTTTAAATGCTAAGAATGCATTGATTTTATCGCGGTTTTGTTTTGAGGTTGATTGTAAAACTTTGTCAACTAAATTACTTGGTAATTCATCAACAAAGTCAACCAAATCGTCAGTAGACATCTGTGAGACAAGTTCTTGAATTTCTTTGTTAGAAAATGCTTCTATAACTTTTCTTTGTTGATCATTGTCCAAATAGGAAAAAAGTTCTGCGGCTTCATCGGTTCTACTCATTTTGAAAAATAGAACAATTTGAGTATCATCCATGTCTGCTAAATATTCAGCCAAAAGTGATATTGGAACTTCAGTCATAAGTTGCCTTAGTTCCTTAGCATCTTTTTTATTTATCAAATCTTTGAATGATTGTAATGATAAGTCTTGTTGAATATATGGGTATTCGGAATCCTCCTGTTTATCCATTTCTTCGTTTATTTTGTCAGACAATGAGGAGGTTTCTAGCAAATTCTCGTTGTAATTTTCTTCTTCGTGAAGCTTAAGGTTTTCATCAACGTTGTTGTTTTTGTTTTTTTCTTCCATATAAAACCTCCTAAATTCACAAATTATTATATTTTTTTGAAAGTTAAATTCATCTGTTTTTTATAACAACATCTGAAAAAAATTTTCATTTAAAACTTGAAAAATGAAAAAAAAATGAAAGAAAATATTGTTATTAAAATTTAGCTTTATAAATTAATAAAAAAATTTATGAGTTTAATTATAAGTGATAAAATAAAGATGTTATTAAAAGCAATTAACAGAAAGGATTTAAAATGAAAAAAACTGAGATTGTAAAAGTAACTGCAAGAGAAATTTTGGATTCACGTGGTAATCCAACATTGGAAGCCGAAGTAACATTGGCAGATGGCACAGTTGCAACAGGTGCTGTTCCAAGTGGTGCTTCAACAGGCATTTATGAAGCTTGTGAGCTTCGTGATAACGATAAGAAACGTTATTTAGGCAAAGGTTGTTTGAATGCTGTTAAAAATGTCAACGAATTAATTTCAAAAGCTATCGTTGGTTTGGATGCATTGGACATTTATGCTGTCGATGAAGCTATGATCAAATTGGATGGCACACCAAATAAGACAAAATTAGGAGCTAACGCCATTTTAGGTGTTTCATTAGCAACTGCAAGAGCAGCCAGTCAATCATTAAATATTCCTTTATACAAATATTTAGGTGGTCAACAAGCACAAACATTGCCTGTTCCTATGATGAATATTTTGAATGGTGGTTGCCATGCTAGCAATTCCATCGATGTTCAAGAGTTCATGATTATGCCAGTTGGTGCTCCTAATTTCACTGAAGCATTAAGATGGTGTGCTGAGATTTATCATGCATTAGCAAAAGAATTGAAGAAAGCTGGTTTATCTGTTGGTGTTGGTGATGAAGGTGGTTTTGCTCCAAATACATCAACAGAAGAAGCCCTTGATTTCTTGATGAAGGCTATTAAAGATGCTGGTTATAAACCTGGTAAAGATGTTGTTTTAGCAATGGATGCTGCTTCATCTGAATGGAAATCTCCAAAAGGTGTTGGTTATTATCACTTACCAAAAGCTAATAAGGATTACACTGCTGAAGAACTTGTCAATTATTGGGATAAATTGACAACAGATTATCCAATTGTTTCCCTTGAAGATGGTTTGGATGAAGAAGACTGGGAAGGTTGGAAGTTGTTGACAAAGAAACTTGGTCACAGAGTTCAACTTGTCGGTGATGATTTGTTTGTTACTAATCACGTGAGACTTGAAAAAGGTATTGAACTTGGTGCTGGTAACTCAATTTTGATCAAATTGAATCAAATCGGTTCCATCTCTGAAACAATTACAACAATCAGAACAGCTCATAAGAATGGTTATACAGCTATTGTCTCACACCGTTCCGGTGAAACCGAGGATACATCTTTAGCTGATTTGGCTGTCGCTTTAAATACTTGCCAAATCAAGACAGGTGCTCCATGTAGATCTGAGAGAGTTGCTAAGTACAACAGATTGATGAAGATTGAAAGTGAATTGTCTCATCCAGTTTATCCTGGTAAAAAAGCTTTCAATGTTAAGATTTAATTAACCAAATAGTTATACATAATTATATTTATTAAATAAGGTCACCAAAAGGTGATCTTTTTTTTATAGATGATTTATCAAATTAAATGCAACACATAAGAAAAGACCCATATTAGATTCTATGTTAATATGTAAGTGACCAAACAAACATTTAACGGAGGAATCTATATGAGTCATATACATCTTACCATAGAAGAGCGTTGTTGTATCTATAATTT
>CALVKB010000006.1 GCA_944332485.1 uncultured Bacilli bacterium
ACCGACATAACCTATCAAAGTAGTTCCTATGATAAAAGCGTAATTGGTCACTCCTTCTCCTGTTGATTGAGTGGACATCATAGTTAAAGTGATGAACAAAAATGAGAATACTGTGAAAATAGATGCCGAGATCAACATGTATGTTCCGTATCTTTTTCCTTTTCGTTCGATGAGCATACCTTCAAAATCATCGTTGTTCATCTCTTCACCGGTAGCAACAAATCCGATTTCCTCATCGCATTTTTCACAATACAAAGTGTTGTTTTTATTGACTAACTTCTCACCACAATACGGGCAGAAATTCAAAGTTTTAGTATTTCCACTATCATCTTTGAATTCGTTGATTCCTGAAATGTCAGCTTTTTTGGACTCCGGATTTTGTGGTTCATTGAACATGTTGTTATTTTCCATCTTCCACTCCTTTTCTTTTATAGCGAGTAATAGGCTCAGTGTGATTTAACAATCTTTTTATATTTTCCTTATGACGGCATATGACAAAAATTGTCATAAAACTAATAACGAATAAGTAAATTATATCTGGAACAAAATACAAATTTAAAGAGAATGCAAATCCGCCTAAAGCTATCTTTAGATTTACAAAATAAGATAAAACACACAAAATAATCGTGCAGACATTCACGATAACTGTTGTTAGAATACTTGATAAACTGACGATTTTTTTCACAGCTAATATGGTGAAAAATGATAAAACAGCGACAAAAAGAAGATATAAGTTAGTAGCAATTAAAAATCCAATGTATACTGCAACAGACTTGCCACCTCTGAAATCACAATAAAATGGGAAAGAATGTCCCAAACAACAAGCTAATCCAGGTAAATAAGCGTAGATTGAATAATGATCCATATTCCAGAAATTGAAACTGTACACGCTGTCTTTGACAACATATTCAACAAAGAAAAAAGAACCCCAAACAACCAATAACATCTTCAATAAATCTAAAATTATCACAAAGATACTGGCTTTTTTACCGATGACTCTCCCGATATTAGTCCCACCGGCATTATGTGAACCATAATCTCGAATATCAATTTTATAGAAAACTTTACTTACGATAATACTGAAAGGAATACTTCCAATAAAATATCCCAAGCAAATCAAAACAAACAAGCAAATGAAAGAATAATAACCCATGCTAACTCCATTTAAAGTTAATTATACAAATTAAATATAGATTATTTTAATTTAATTATTAAAGTTGATTTATGCCATTAAACCGACAACAACCATCCCAACAATCAATGCGATTGTTAAAATGATAAATAAAATACCCATTAAGACATCGAAAGCAGAAAATGAAAGCGACTTCTTCATCTTTTCAACTTTCTCTTCGGAATAGTTCCAAACTTGAGCATTTCTTTGAATATAATCTTCTCTTTTTTGCTGAGATGCAAAGGCGATTGAGATCATTCCAATATCATAGAGAAAAACATTTATCGCCATCAAAATAGCAGTAACTATAAGTATGATTCCTATAGCCCAACCTAACAAACCAGCTAAAGCCCCTTGTATAGAATTATCAACATTACCTTTCAAGCAATAAGCTCCACCATATAAAGCTGCAACAGGAATACAACTTATTATCAATGTTATGAAAAACTTGACAACCTTCATTGGTTTACTAGATCTTAAATATGCATTTCTTGCACGACTTATTTGATTTAACAACTCCAATAATTTCATGATTTTATATCCTCCATTATTTCTAAGTTTAACAAAAATAGCTTTCTCGCTCAATTTAGTAAAAACTTTACAATTCAAATCAAATTTAAAGATTGTATCTCTAACAAAAATACACATATTTTTTAAATATGTAAAAAACACCTTATTTGTTAAAATATACATTATGTGAGGTGATTTATGGCTGAAACATATACTGCGAAAAATTTGAGAGTTTTAAAAGGCCTTGAACCTGTCAGAGAACGTCCTGGAATGTATATCGGAACAACCGATACACAAGGTCTTCATCATCTTATTTGGGAAATTGTCGACAATGCTGTTGATGAAGCTGGCGAAGGTTATGGTAAAAACATATATGTGACATTGAACTCCGATAATTCAGTCACCATTGAAGACGAAGGTCGTGGAGTTCCATGCGATTATAATGAACAGGAGAAGATGTACGGATTTGATATCGTTTATGCAACATTGCACGGCGGTGGAAAATTCGATGAATCTAATTACAAAACAAGTGGCGGATTACACGGTGTTGGTGGCGCAGTTGTCAACGCACTAAGTGAATATATGGAGATACATTCATATCGAGATGGTAAAGACAATTTTATCCGCTATGAAAAAGGTGGAACTATAAGAAAAAATCCTGTTGTTCTTGGTGAAACAAGCAAAAGAGGTACCAAAGTTACTTTCAAACCCGATAAGAAGATCTTCGATAGTATCGATTTTGATTACAACAGAATCGCTCAACATTTGCAAGATTCCGCTTGTTTGACAAAAGGTGTGACATTCCATCTTAAAGATGAGAATTCAAATAGATCAAACGTATTTTTATACAAAAATGGTATAGTTGAATTTTTCAACAAACAGATCGCTATGAAACAGTTGAACTGTCAACCTATCATCATCGAAGGCGAATCTGAAAGAATAA
This sequence comes from uncultured Bacilli bacterium, assembly GCA_944332485.1. Taxonomy (GTDB): domain Bacteria; phylum Bacillota_I; class Bacilli_A; order RFN20; family CAG-288; genus CAJMBK01. The sequence continues at coordinate 2,625 of CALVKB010000006.1, forward strand.
AAATAGAGATAGTTTTCGCGTTTATAAAAGATCAGTATGATGAGAAGATCCTATCTTTTGCAAATGGTGTCAAAACTACAGAAGGTGGACATCATGTCGCCGGTTTCAAAAAGGCTTTGACAAATTCCTACAACAATTTTGCAATCAATCAAAAACTTATCAAAGATAATCAAAAATTGGAAGGTGATGATATCCGTGAAGGTTTACAAGCTATCATCTCGGTGAGAGTCCCTGAAACATTGTTGCAATTTGAAGGACAGACCAAGGGTAAACTTGGAACAAAACAAGCTTTGACTGCTGTTGATACTGTGGTTGAGGAATTTTTATCGCACTATCTTGAGGAACATGGCAGTGAATCAACTTTGATAATCAAAAAGACCATCGATGCCATGAATTTGAAAAAGAAGACCAAAGATTTAAAAGATAGCGAACGTAACAAGCAGAAAAACAGCCAACCCATTCAATTAAGCGGTAAGTTATCACCATGTTCATCCAAAGATTATTCCAAAAATGAATTGTTCATCGTTGAAGGTGATTCCGCTGGTGGTTCTGCCAAAAAAGCGAGAAACCCATTGCATCAAGCAATCCTTCCTTTGCGTGGTAAACCTAAAAATGTCGCTGAAACAACAAATCCAAATGAGATATTTGAAAATAAAGAATTAGCTACTTTAATTGCGACAATCGGAGCTGGATCCGATTCCAATTTCAACATAAAGAATATACGTTACGATAAGATAATCATCATGACCGACGCCGATGATGATGGTGCACATATTCAAAACTTGCTTTTAGCATTCTTCTATCAACATTTAAAACCTCTTGTAACAACTGGCCATGTTTACATCGCTGTCAGTCCACTTTATCGTGTTTACAAGGATAAAAAGGAAATTTACTGTTGGAGTGAGAAAGAGCGTGAGGAAGCTTGCAAACAAATTCCAAATTACAAAATAACCCGTTACAAAGGTTTGGGTGAGATGGATGCACATCAACTTAAAGAGACCACCATGGATAAAGCTACAAGAAAACTTGTCAAAATCGTCTGTTCCGATGAGGATGATTGCAAAGATAAAGTCAATTTATTCCTTGGTAAAGATTCCGATAGACGTAAGGAATGGATTTCGAATAACATCGATTTTTCCATCAAGGAAATTCATTATAAGGAGTTAGATAATGTCAACATTGAAGAGTAAAAGAAAAGATATCGATGATGTTGTTGAGAATATCGTCGATCAAGAGTTAACATCATCACTTTGCGAATCATTCAATAGATATGCTAAAGCAGTTATCACCGATCGTGCGATTCCTGATGTCCGTGATGGATTAAAGCCTGTTCAAAGACGTATTATTTACGCCATGTACTCCCGTCATTTCACTTTCGATAAGGAAACGGTCAAATCCGCTACAGTTGTTGGTGAAGTCATCGGTAAATATCACCCTCATGGTGACTCATCAATTTACGATGCTATGGTGAGACTTTCTCAAAACTGGAAGATGAATGTCCCATTGATCACTTTCCAAGGAAACAACGGATCCATCGATAACGATCCAGCTGCAGCTTACCGTTACACCGAAGCCAAGCTCTCACAAATGAGTAACTACATGACACAGGATATCGATAAAGATACTGTCGATATGTGTTATACATTCGATGATAAACATTACGAACCGACAGTTTTACCTTCACGTATTCCAAATTTACTTGTCAATGGTTCACAAGGTATTGCGATAGGTAGTTCCACCAATATCCCAACCCACAATTTGAATGAAATTATAGACGCAGTTATTTATAGAATCGAACATAAAAGAGCCTCAGTCGATGATCTTTTGCAATTTGTCAAAGGACCAGATTTTCCAACCGGTGGCATAATTGATGATGTTGAAGCTATAACAAACATCTATCGTACTGGTCAAGGTTCATTTTCAATTCACTCCAAAGTTGAGATAGATGAGAAAAATAACCGCCTTGTAATAACTGAGATTCCCTATGGTGCTATAAAATCACAATTTGTTCATGATTTGGATGAGAAGAGAATCAAAGATAAGATAGATAATATTGAAGAGATAAGAGATGAATCAACTGAAGATGTCAAAATTGTCATCGATATTAAGAAAAACGCCAATCCGAAGGATGTTTTGAATTATCTAAATTCCAAAGGTTTACTAAAACAAACCTTCTCAACAAACATGCTTGCTATCAACAAAGGTCACCCTCAGACCATGAATTTGATTCAGATCATCGATAGTTACATCGAGCATCAACAGGATGTTATAACAAGAAGAAGCCAATATCAAAAGAAGAAAAATGAACTAAGACTAAACGTTGTCTTAGGCTTGATAAGAGCTATTTCAATACTCGATGATATCATTTTATTGATCCGCCAAAGTTCCGGTAAAGCCGATTCAAAACAAAAATTGATCGAGAAATATCATTTCAATGAGCAACAAGCCGAAGCGATTGTCACTTTGCAACTTTACCGTTTATCAAATACCGATGTTCAAATTCTCGAAAGAGAGCGAAGTGAACTTATGAACGATATCCAATATTTGGAATCAATCTTAGCTGATATTGAAAAACTCAACAAGGTTATCGTTAAAGATCTCAAAGAGATCAACAAAAACTTCATCTTTGAAAGAAGAACAACAATCAGATCTGAGAAATTCAAAGTTGAGCAAGTTGATACAACAAAACTTATCGCAAGAGAGGATTGTTATGTTGTTCTTACCAAAGATGGTTATATTAAACGTACTTCTTTGATAAGTTATCAAAAGAGCATCTCCGATGATAAATTGGATTCTTTACCGAAAATCAAAACTAACGATGTCATCAAACTTTTGCAAAAAACAGATACTCATAATTCCATTTTAGCTTTCACAAGTAAAGGTAACTACATCTATATTCCAATTTACGCAATACCTGAAATAAAATGGAAGGAAGAAGGTAAACATCTTAATAACATCATCACAATCGATGCTCAAGATAAGATTGTCAAAGCCTATGTTATAAATGAATTTAAAGATGGTTTGAACGTTGTTATCTTAACCGCCAAAAATAAGATCAAACGTACAAAACTTATCGATTTTCAAACAACAAAGATCACTAGTAAGCCTATAAATTGTTGCAACTTAATCTCTGATGACAAAGTTGTAAGTGCTAGTATATCTTCTGGTGATGATGATATTATCGTTATCAATGAGATTGGTAAAGGTGCAAGATATAACGAGAATTTGATACCTATTGTCGGATTGAAGGCCTCAGGTGTCAAGGCTATGGAATTGAACACAAAAATATGTGATTTAGTCTCATTGGTAGTCAGTGAGAAAAATACAAGTTACCCTATTTTGCTTTTAACTGACAAACGATGTGCTCGTATTTTCAAAAATGAAACTATCGAGTTGACACAAAAGCGTCCAGGTCCTGTAATCTCATTTATCTCTGTTTCTCTGTCCAACAAGATGAAAGTCGTGTCCTTGACATCTCAAAAGGATTTTAGAAACAACAAGGAAATTTTGATAGTCACCAACGATCAGACAAGACTTGTTGATCTTTCAAATTTGGAATATTCAATAACCAACATCACGATGAAATCTAACATCTTGAAAAACGAAGATAAACTCAATGTTGTCGATGTCCATGATTTTTCACAGATCATCAATGAGGATACTTTAACTTACACTCCTTCCATCAAATTGGAAGATCCTAAACCTCAGCAGGAGAAAACAAAGAGTTTATTTGAAAGTATCGATTTATTCTTCCAAGATGATTTGAATAAAAAGAAAAAATAAAAAAAGATAAATTTAACTGTTCTTTTGAACAGTTATTTTTATTCAGCGTATTAAACACCTATTATTTAATTTTGCAAATTTTCAATTTTTGAATATCTTTTTAATCACAAGCACAAAAAAATTGCAGGTTTGATATACAAAATTACGTTATTAATATCATATTGTTTTAAAATAATAATATGAAGAAAGGAATGTAAATGAAGTTAAACAAAGTTGATTACAACGCAAAATCTATATTCGATATTGACATTAATTTCTTTGTATCACTCAACATAAAAGCGATCATTTCCGATTTGGATAACACCCTTGATCAATTTAACGTCTTACGTCCAAGTTCAAGAGTCGTCAAATTGAAAGATGAATTGCAACAAAACCAGATTCAACTTATGATTGTATCCAACAATCATGAAAAACGAGTTAAACAATACGCGGAAGTGCTGAATGTTAAATATTTAGCAAATGCTAGAAAACCATTTAAGAAAAGATTGTTGAAGTTTTTAGAATCCAACGGTTTGAAAGCAGAAGAGGTGATACTCATCGGTGACCAACTTCTAACCGATGGAAAATTAGCAAGAAATGCGAAAATAAAAATTGTTCTAACTGAACCAATCTCGAAAAAAGAACAATTTACAACGCACTTCAATCGTTTGATCGATAGACCTTTAAGAAAAAGATACAGAAAAAACGGGCAATTAGGAATTAAATGTCCAGTGAGAAAAGATCAGGATAAGTTGTTTTAAAAGGAGGAAAAACTATGCCAAATAGACAAAGAGAGTTAAAAGGATTAACAAGTGAGATCAAAATCAACCGCTGCTATGGTTGCGGTGTTATTTTGCAATCCGATAATCCTATGGATGTTGGTTACATCTCAAAAGATCGTCTCAATTTGGAAGATCAGTTATGCGAGAGATGTTACAAATTACGCCACTATGGCGAAGTGAAACAAAACTCACCAAGTTTCGGTGAATCTTACATCAAACTTCTCTCTGATGTTAACAAAAAAGATGCTCTTATTGTTTATGTTATGGATGCTTTCACAATCGAAGGTTCAATTTTGAAAGATATTCATCCATACTTACAGAAGAACACCATAGTTGTTTTGAATAAAAAGGACATTTTGCCTCGCGATTTTCCTGAGGATAAATTGGTTGCAAAAATTCGTCAAGTTCTCAAACAAGATAATGTCAATCCACTTGATATTTTGCTTATTTCCTCCGCAAAGAACATCAATATGGATGAATTCATGAGCAAACTTGAAACTCTTAGAAAAGGTAAAGATGTTTACTTTGTCGGTGCAAATAACGTTGGTAAATCTTCCATCATCAACAAAATTTTGAAAAATTACAAGAACAAAACTGACAAACTTATAACAACAAGCAAATACCCAGGTACCACTCTTGGAATCATAGGTATACCTTTAGATAACGTCTCTTACATGTTTGATACTCCAGGAATTTTCAACCCAAAGAGTGTCATAAGTCAAATGGAGAAGGAAATTCTCAAATACATCATTCCTCGTGTTCAGATAAATCCGAGAAACTACCAACTGGATGATCAAAACAGTTTGATCTTCGGTGGTATTGCAAGATTTGATTATGTCTCCAAGAATCAAAAAGAAAAAGGTAAGTGCGGCTATACAATATATATGTCCAACGATATAGATATTGAAAGAACAAAACTTTCCAAAGCCGATAACACTTTAGTTTCGATAATTTTGCAAAATAAAACTCATCCTATTGCTAAATCTATTAAAGAAGTCAAAGATTTGGAAAAACATGAATATATTTTGCCTGTCGTTGAAAGTGGAACAATCAACATCACTATCACAGGCTTAGGTTCAATAATGACTCAAGGGAAAGGACAAGCTATCGCTGTGTATGCTCCTAAGAATGTTGAGGTTAAAATTGAGCACATAGATTACAGAGCTTAAAATGAGAAATATCGTACTTTTCGGTGGATCTTTCGATCCCATACACAACGGTCATTTAGCTATTGCTAAGTATTCTTTAAAATGCTTCAACGCAGATAAAGTTATATTTATTCTGGCAAAAAATCCCCGTTGGAAACAAGCAAGTGATGTAAAACATCGTTATGAGATGCTCAAATTAGCATTGAAAAACGAACCACTTTTTGAAATCTCAGATTACGAAATTAAACAAAATTCACCTGTCAGTTATTCTATAGATACAGTCAAGTATTACAGAAATCTCTACAAAAATGATAATCTTTATTTCATCATAGGATTTGATCAATTGGACCAGTTGGATGAATGGCACGATATAGAAGAGATATCTAAACTTGTTAAGATAGTTGCATTTGCTCGTCGTGGTTATCCAAAAAATCACGAAGCCATCAAAAAATTCAATGTTAAAGTGATTGAAACAATGGTTCGTGCTGATATAAGTTCAACAAAAATAAGAGTATTAAAATCCTTGGATACCACTCGTGAGATAATTGATTACATCATCGATAATGATCTTTATTTTTGCAAAACTTTAAAAGCCTATTTGACTCCTGAAAGATATCTTCATTCAATAAGTGTCGCTCGTACTGCTTACGATATTGCAAAAGGGAACAACATCGAACCGACAAACGCTTATTTAGCAGGATTACTTCATGATGTTGCCAAGAATATGGATAAAGAAGAGATGAGAAAATATATGGAGGAACTATATCCTGAGTATGTGAATTATCCAAAATTCACTTATCACCAGTGGATCGGCTCGTTAATCGCATCGGAGTATTTTTCAATAACAAATCAAAATATCTTAGATGCAATTATGTACCATACAACTGGAAGAAAGATCATGTCAACCTATGATAAAATACTCTATGCCAGTGATAAAATTGAACCACTAAGAGGTTTTGATTCAACAGAATTGATAGCTGAATGTATGGAAAATTTGGAACGTGGTTGGATTTCAGTTTTAAAATCCTGCAAGGACTTCTTCAATGAAAATGATATTGATTACACTCAGATTCCACTTAGTAAACAGATGTACGAAAATTATTTGAAAGGAGAATAAAATGTTAGATATTAAAAACAAAGGAAAGATTGAATCAAAAAGAATTCTCAATATTGCTAAAGTACTTTTAAATAGCAAAGCTGAGGATGTTGTTATTTACAATGTTAAAAATAAAACTCCTCTTTACAATTACATGATTATCGTTTCCGCTAACAATGAAAGAAAATTGAATGGTTTATTAAATAGCACCCGTGATGCTTTATTCACATATTACAAAGATGTGAAGAATGTTGAAGGAAGAAATGATTCAAAATGGATTGTTGTTGATGCTTATGATGTTGTTGTTCATTTAATAGAGGAAAATGAACGTCAAAGACTCACCATCGATGATCTTTACACATCTTGCCCCCACCTTGTATTAACTGATGAAGTTGTTGTACCAGAAACAAGACAAAGAAAGAACAAACATGCTCAATATTGATAAATTAGATCGTCGTTTGAAAATATCGGTCATCTTAGCACCGACAAAAACCGAATATAAAACTATCGTAAAGCAAATTCCAATTTGCAAAGAAGAGACTTTCAATCATATAGATGGAATCATCTTCAACAATAAAGGAAAAACATTTTTTGTGTGTTATTCTAAAGTTGGTAAGGTTAATACTGCTTTTACTTTAGGTTTATTAGAAGGTATGATAAACATTGAAGCTATCTATGTTATCGGTGCTGCTGGAGCTTTGGATGAAACTTTAAATCAATATGATGTTGTTATTTGTAACAAAGTTTGCTATTGGGATGTTGATTTAACTGCTTTTGATCTTCCTATTGGAAAGCTTGATGATTTACCTTTGTATTTTAAATCCTATATAAAAGAGATAAAGGAAAATTTAGACACATCTTTATACGATTTTAATGTAAGATTTGGAAATATAATTAGTGCAGATAAATTTGCAACATACAAAAATATTACCAAAGAATTTTTAAATAATTTCGATAAACCTTTGTGTGTTGAGATGGAATTAGCAAGTGCTGCTCAATGTGCACATTTATTGAAGATTCCTTTTTACGGAATTAAATGTATTTCTGATCAAATTAAAATTGATCATGACAATAAAGACCAATATGAATTTAACAGTGAAAAAGCTAGTGAAAATTCAATAAAGGTGCTTTTTGATATCATCAATATAAATTGTAAAAATAATAAATTAATTTAAATCCAAATAAATAGATTTTATATTTGTCAGCTTATTTATATATTGTATTTGATTATAAATTTCACCAAAAATCACAATATTATCATCTTCTAATTTGATGTCTTTTAATATGCTAGAAAAGCATTCCATTGTTTCACTTTCTGGTAATTCACATTCTTCATCAACATAATTGCCATCTTCATCAAAAGTACGAGAAATAACCTTCGAGGAATCCCAAACTTCAGAATCGAATGTCATAACAACACTTAAAACTTTCTTCTCTGCATCATAAACATTGATTGTCAATATTTCAATTTCATCAATTAATATATATGAATAATCAAATTTATGATATAGATATTGTTTTAATTCTTCAACAATTTCTTTTTTAGAATCATAATAAAGTTTCATAACTCAAAATTCTTAGCTCCTTTATATCCTTCTATAATGGCTAATCCCAGATTATATCCTCCACAAGGTAAAGAAATATCCAGTGTTTCGCCTAAAAATACGACATTTTTGTTATTAATTAATTCAAAATTGTTTAATGAAACCTCATCAATACAAATTCCTCCTTTTGAAACTTGACTATTTTTAAAATCATATAAATCTTTGATTTTAAAAGTTAATCCGTTTTTTAAAGCATCGTTCAATTCAATATTATTTAGTTCGCAATAACTATCAATTAAGTCACAAAATTTCACTGATATATTATCTTTGTAATTGTCTGAATTCAGTTTAAGTTTAACATCATGATGACCGTCAAATTTAATATTTAATTGATAATTATTTAGTTCGCATTTTGTTATAAACGCTGTGCAATTAAAAATACAAACACCTGAAATTCCATCATCTTTTATCAAAATCTCGCCATTTTCTTCATAAATCGGCTTGTTTTTATATAGTAAAGTTACATTTGCGTATAATCTTGTTCCACTGTATTTTTTAAAGTAATTAACATCCAATTTTAATGGGCAAAGAGCAGGTGTAAATTTAGTGTATTTCAAATTGAATGTATCAAGAAAAGTATAATTGAATTTATCATACAAATAACTCATGCCACCTAAATTAAAAACAAGCTTATCGCAATTTATTTCATCGGTTTTATTTAAGATGAGTTTATTATTTTTATAAGATATTTCTTTGACATTGTAATTATAAATTACACTTATATTTTTACTTTTCTCAATCAAACTGACCAATTTATTATGAATAGTTTCACTTCTATTTGAAAATGGATAATATCTATCATCTTCCAAATAAAAATCGGTATTAAAAAGTTTCTTCATATATTCAAAAACTTCAATTCCAGATCCATCGCTTATTATCTTTTGAGGAATTTCATAAAATTTATCATTATTAAAGCCATTTATAAAGTGACTATTATAAATATTACATCTACCATTACCTGAAATTAATATTCTGGAAGCTAATTTTGATGATTTTTCATATATTTTTATATTTACATCATCTCTTAGTTGACTCAATTTCAAAGCAAAAATGCAACCGGCTACGCCTCCGCCTAATATAACTACGTTTTTCATATTTTCTCTTTTTTATTTTACTAAATTCATAATCAATTATTTTTTGAAAAGGTATATATCAACACTATTCTAACGTTCAAAAGTAAACAAATAATATTTTTTTGCGAATAAAAAAAGTACAAATTTTTACTTCGTATAATATGGATTATGTTTAATTTTTAAAACGTTCACAAAAAAGTTATACAAAAAAATCTGATTTATATTTCAAAATCAGATCTTTTAATTTCTTACAATAATCACTTAGTTTTCGGTTTGATGTAGTATTTGGAAAGAGCGTCGTCCAATTTATCGGAAAAATTGTTGTGAGGTAAGAAATAGTCGAATGCCTTTTGCAAATCTATATATGTATTGTTGTAAGTTGAGGAGTTAGGTGAAATAAATGACATCAAATTGTACTCTTTTTCATTTGTTATTGGACTTAGTGTCCCTGCTTGTATCTCTTTAACATCGTAATAATTTGTTCCAATACGCATATTCTGCTCATCAACTTCACCAAAAAGCATCATCTTATCAACAGTGTGATAATCTGCAATTTCCATCGAGGAGGTTTGAATATCATAAGCATCGAAGAAATTCTTCATAACTTTGTTATATTCATCCTCTTCCAAGTAATCCCTTATGAACAAACCTTTATCCGGGTATCCGTACAAATTGGAAATTTCCAAAGATGAAATTTGTTTTTTGATGGAACTGTTGACATCTGAATAGTACAAACCGGAACTTGTATCACCTTCATTGTGATACTTGACATAGTATTTGTCCTCTTCTTCATTGTATGAACTTTTTATCGCTTCAAAAGCACGTGGATTTTCAATAAATACAAAATCGACATTCTTCAAACTTTGAGTTGAAGATGATGAAGTTGTTGATCCATCTTCAGATAACAAAATATGATAAGCGATTGTCACATCTTCAACCCGATATAAATTATCTTCTGAAATCATCGGGTAGGCTTTTTTAATGTACTCACGAATTGCATAGTCGTAATTTGTTGTGGTATTTGCATCAGTTGAGGTATCGGCATAATAAACAACCTTTGAATTGTTAGTCAAACCAGCAGATTCTGTATCACTGTATTTTTTATTGTAATGCTTTGTTTCAAGCAAAAATATATTACCAGTATTTATGACTCTTGCTAATTTGAATCTCAAGTCATAATTTATTATGTAATCAAGACCTTGATAAACATCATAAACAATCATATCATAGCGAGTTTGTGAGCCATCAGTGGTGAAAAAAGCATCACCAAGCATATTTAAATCGGCTATCCCATCATTAGATGATGTAGCATAGGTGTTGTACATTGTCTTTAAATGTGTAGTATCCGAATACCAGTGAGCAAAAGGAACCATCATAGCTCCTGACGGTGTGACAATGTTGAATGTCAAAGGTTCAACAACAAAAAAGCATGAACTGAGATTTGAAATGAACCCTGTTGTTAAAAATAGTGAAACAATAAAATTTTTGAATTTTTTCATTACTCTAAAATTTCTTTTATAGGTTTTCCTATTTGATTTGGACTTGGCTTAACGTTGAAGTTTGCTAAAACAGTTTGTCCGATACTTGCAAAGGATTGAACTTCACCTATGTATCTTCCATCATTTATCTTCTTTGAATAAGCTATCAACATAACATCTTCACGAGTATGATCACTTCCAGTCCAAGTTGGATCATTACCATGATCCGCTGTGATCAACAATAAATCATCATCACGGAGATTCTCGATCATAACTTTCAATTCTTTATCGAAAGTTTCGATAGCTTTAGCATAGCCTTCAGGATTTCTTCTATGACCATATTCTGAATCAAATTCGACCAAATTTATGAAACATAAACCTTCCCAATTGCCGTTTTTAACAATATTGAGAGTTTTTTCCATACCATCGGAATTTGATACTGTTTTACATGTTTCGGTAACACCGACATTGTTGAAAATATCTGCAATCTTACCGACACAACTTGTCATATAATTGTTATCTTTTAAATCATCCATGCAAGTTCTTCCAGTTGGAGACAAAGCTAAGTCATGACGGTTAGGTGTTCTCTTGAAATGATCTTTGTCTGGTCCGATGAATGGTCTAGCGATAACACGACCTAAACGATATTCAGGACGATTTACTATCTCACGGGTAATTTCACAAGCTTTGTATAAATCTGGAACACTTATAACTTCCTCATGAGCAGCCAACTGAATTACTGAGTCAGCAGATGTGTAAACAATCATCGATTTGTCTCTCATCTGTTGTTCACCTAATTCTTTCAAAATTTCTGTGCCTGAAGCTGCTTTATTTCCAATCAATTTATAACCTGTTTTCTCTTCGATCTCTTTTATAAGTTCCTCTGGAAATCCAGTATCGGTGAAGGTTTTAAATGGTTGTTTTGTCTCAATACCCATCATCTCCCAGTGACCGGTCATTGTATCTTTACCATTTGATTGTTCACATAATTTGCAAACGATACTGTGCGGATGAGAAACTTTTGTTGTTCCAAGAATGTCTGCACAATCATGAACACCTAAACTGTTCAATGTTGGAATATTCAAACCACCGACTTTTTCAGAAATATGAACAAAAGTATTGGAACCTTTGTCACCGAATTTCTCAGCGTCTTTAGCATATCCACAACCTAATGAATCGCACACAATCAAAAAAACTCTTTTAAATTTTTTCATAATTAAATCTCCCTAAAAAATCAAAAAATTTTTTACAATTTAATTATATAAAATTTATTATATTAATCTATTTAAGTGCTTAATTTACACTAATAATTTATCAAATATCTTGTTGAATTTTCTATGCAATTTTCCTTCGTTTTTGTGAACATAGAGTTCAGTTGTCTCTATAGAATGATGACCTAAAATTTCCCTTATTTCCTCAATTGTCATATTATTTTCTATTAAATGACTAGCTAAAGTATGGCGTAATATGTGTGGTGTAATATGCTTATTCAAATATAATTTTGAGTATTTAACGATAAATTTGTAGATGGTATTTCTTGAAATATGAGAACCGTTTTTATTATTGAAAATAAAAATGTTACTTTGATTAACACATTTAAAATGAAAACTTTTTATATATAATTGAAACAATTCTTTTATGTATTTATCAATGTATAATATTCTTATTTTCGAGCCTTTACCATTTATATAAACCAAATTGTTGTGAAGATCTAAATCAGAAAATTTAATTGTGCATAGTTCACTTACTCTCAAACCAAGAAAGTACAGAATTTTCAAAATGATTCTATGCTTATAATTTTTAATATTTTCAAAAAGAAAGATAACTTCCCTTTGTGTCAGTATCTCACCTTTTTCTATGTTTCTTTGTTTGATTTTAAAAATGCTTGTATCCAACTTAAAATTGTGAAATTTATTCAAGTATTTAAAATACTGCCGACAGACTATTTTCTTCCTTATTTTGGTGTTATTTGAATAATTTTTTACATTTAAAAATAAAAGATATTTTTCAAATGTTTCTGTTGTAAAATTATCTTTGCATATTTGTAAAAATTGGTTTAAATCATACTTGTAACTTTGAAGGGAATTATTACTTAAATTACGGTACTTATTTAAAAATTCGATAAATTCTACTAAATATTCATTCAGTTTTTTTATTCAATTTGTTTCCTTTGAAAAGAATCGGACTTGAAAGTTGATTATTGAACATCTCAACAAGTTCATCAACAGTCTTTTTGGAATTTTCGACAATTTGAATGTCATCAATCGTACAAGAATTTTGTTCTTTAGGCGAATTATCGAAGATATTATTTTGAACAAAATCAGTTTTTTCAATATATTTTTGGCCTTTTTTAATCAAATTATCAACCCCAATTCCAACTAATCGTAATAAAACTCCCTCTTTAGCGAAACTATCGAATATTTTCATACCGTAAGATAATATTTCATCCACATCATTTGTCGGATCATTAACAGTAATTCTTTTACTGTGTGTTTCAAAATTGCTGTCTCTTAATGTTAAAACAACCGTCTTACCTACTAAATCATAAGATTTTAATTCATCAGAAACTTGCCTTGCTTGCTCCAACAAACACGCTTTTATCTCTTCGTAATCGTTCGTATCATTGCTGAATGTTCTGCTAGCTGAACATGATTTAGGCAAGGAACTTTCAATATTAACAATATCTGATGTTAAGCCATTGAAGCATTCCATACAGTAGGTGTAGATATTACCTAAAGATTTTATAAGGTTCATATCTTTGCAATAAACAAGATCACCTATTGTTTTGATGTTCAATTTTTCCAAACGCGGATACGTTTTCTTACCAATTCCAAAGAAATCTTTAATAGGTAATTTTGCAAGTTTTTGTTTGTAGTTTTCTTTAGTTAAAATTGTCAACCCTAATGGTTTTTCCATATCAGAATCCATCTTTGCTAAAAATTTAGTAAAAGATAATCCGATTGAACATTTAATTGAAAATTTGTTGAAAATAGCAAATTGGAGATCTCTCAAACTATCATAATCACTTATTTTGTCACTTAAATAATCGGTCACATCGATAAATCCTTCATCTATTCCCATTTGTTCAACTAATGGAAATAAACTTCTCAAATAAGAAAATATCCTGTTGCTTATTTTTGAATATTGCCTATAACTTCCTTCCAAAATCAAAAGATCTTTGCATAATCTTCTGGCTTCTGAAACAGCAATACCAGATTTTACCCCAAAACTTCTCGCCAAATAATTGCTCGTTGAAATTACACCTCTTGAAGTAACACTTCCGACAGCTAAAGGTTTACCTTTTAAGTTTGGATTTAAATTTTCCTCAACTTGAACGAAAAAGTAATTGAAATCTAAATGAACTATCTTTCTCATAATGTCTATTTTACATTAAATATTTGCCTTTATTATTTTAAATTAGTATTATTTTTTTATGAAAACTTTGCTACTTGTGATGTTTGCCATCTACACCGTTATCATAGGATCTATCATCATCGGATATGTCTTTCATGTTCAAGGTTTGCTAATCGCATTGATCACTATATTATCGGTGGTATTACTTATCAATATTTTTTATATCACTATCTTTTTTATAAACAAAAAACAAGAGAAAAATATCAATAATCTAAACTTGAAAAAAACAAACAATGTATTGAATACTCTTTTAAAACTGTCCAAATTCTTCCCGTATTTAAAATCGAAAGTTAGTTTAAATTTAGTTTGTTCATATCTTATTACAAACAAAATAGAAGATGCTAAACAAATATTGAACAAAATAAAAGTTAAAAAAATAAAAGATAAGCAAACTCTCATTGATTATTTTGTCGTTGGTGTAGAACTGAGTTTTTTTGATAACTCATTTGTCATTTATGAAAAATACAGCAATGCTTTTAAAACAGTCACTAACGCAAGTGTTGACATAACATTATTTTTGAACAACTATCTTGATTTGATCAAACTCAATCACAATGACAAACAAGTTGACAAAATCAAAGTTTACGACTACTTTTTAAAAATAACAAAAGATACAAAATTTGACAAATTGTTCCTCCTTTATGTGAAAAAAATAACAATAAATGAAGAATATACCTCTGAAGATGAACAAACTTTCAACACTCTATCAAAAGGTACATTCTTCGAAGATAAATAAAACCTCCTTTGTTATATATAAATCAGCAAACAAAAAAAGCAGAAATCAAATTCTGCTTTTTTATCTTTTATAAATACTTTTCTTATTTTATTTAAGTGCTGGATCAGCTTCTTTTGCTTTGAACAACATGTATTTTGTAAATGATGGTCCAAACAATTCAGTGATGAAGCATGAAACAACGATTGTCAATTTGATGATTGTAGCCATATTCATAGAACTACCACCGATAGGAGCAGTAAATGTTCCTAATTTACCAACCATAATTGCCAAACCCAATGCAACACCACCCTGAGGCATCAAACCAAGTGACAATAAGTTAGTGACATTTTTATCCGTTTTAAGAATCTTACCACCGATGAATGTTCCGATATATTTACCGAAGCTTCTTGAAATAACATAGCAAGCAATCAATAATAATGCGATACCCAATAATTGAACACCACCATCACTCTTGAATAATCTGAAGTCAACGCTAGCACCAGACAAAACGAAGAAGATGATAGTCAATGGCGGGTTGAAACGTTCAACCAAGTCGTTAACTTGTTCCTCCTCTTTCGATAAGTTAGTGAAGAACAAAGCCAAAATCATAACAGTGAACAAGCTGCTGACGTTCATATTAACCCAAGCGGAACTTTCATTTTCGTTGATCAATGTGTTGATCAAGTTAGAAAGACCAACGCCTAATAAAATAGCGGTGATTGTACAAGATAAACGAGTACCACGACCTTTGAACCATCTACAAGCTAAACTTAAGATGTATCCAAGGAAACCACCCAATCCTAATGAGATTAAAATTTCGATGATTGGAAGGAAGCAAATCAATGTAAGTTGACCACCGTTAAGTGATGAACCACCAGTATTAGCAGAGACAATTTGAATAACTGAAATTGCAATACCGAAGAAAATCAAAGCGGAAGCATCATCAACTGCGACAACCGCAATCAAGTTATTTGTAACAGGTCCTTTTGCTTTGTATTGTTTAATAACCATCATAGTTGCAGCAGGTGCAGTTGCTGAACCGATAGCACCTAAAGCCAATGATAAGCAGACATATTGAACAATATCGAATCCACCTTCACCCATTATGACATTAACAAGTGGATAGAAAATCATACAAACTGCAAAAATCAAGATCATAGCAAAACCAGATTCGAAGAATGCAAGAATGATAGGTTTTTTACCTAATTGTTTAACATAATCTTTTTTAAATTCAACACCAATTGAGAAGGCAATGAAACCTAATTCTATCTCAGAAATAACAGATAGTGAAGCGCTAACAGAAACTTCTTGTAAAGTATTCATATCTATGGCTTTGGAACCTATAACCAAGCTTTCGTTGAGAATGCCTGGGAAGAAGTTACCGTTTCCAATTGGAATCAAACCGAATAATCCAGGTGATATTAACAAACCAACAATAAGATAACCTGTGACTGAAGGAATGTGTAATTTTTTACAAAGTTTGGAAACAAGCAAGCCACTAAGCAAGATAACAGCTAATCCTAATATAATATCTGTAATCATTCTGCTACCTCTTAGTCAGCATTAATAAAGGCGTATTCACCGTCTTTTTCGCTAATTGTCTTTTTCAATGTTGCTCTAACTTGTGAAACCTTTTCATTACTAACAAAGTAAAGTAACACTTTGCTCGGCGCACGTTCAGGGTTTAAATAGCGGCGTAGAGACTTAAAGTAACTAACTTCCTCCTCAGGGACTGCAACATCGTTAGTTTGAGTTGAATCAAGAACTGTACCTTCCTGTTGGCAGTCTTTTTTAAGGGCGTTAATTACTTCATCAAGTTTATTAACTTGATTTAAAACGAGTAATAAAACTTTCATATAAAAACTCCTTAACGGATTTAATTTTATTACTTAAAAGCTTTGTTTTCAACTTAATATAATAAATATATATTTATTATTAGTTTTTATTATTAGCAATATCTTCTATTCTTTTTATCAGATAAGTTTCATTCAAATTTAAATATTTCAATTGTTCACTGATATTACCTTGCTTTATGAAAGTTTTATCAATACAAAAATAGTTAAATTCTCCATCAAATTTTATTTGATTCAATATTTTTTGTACTTGAGAACAAGTGCCTTCATAAATTGAATATTGATCTACAACGATGATATTTTTATATTCCGATATATGAGGAATCAAAGATAATAGCTTCTCTTTGGAAGGTAATAAATCAAATAGAACAATCGTATCCACATTGTTCAATTTTTTCAAAAGAGAATTTCCATAAAATCCAGTGGCAATAACCAATGTTTCATGTTTTTTCTTCTCTAATTTCGGTTCTTTAAATTTAACATCTTTAATTTCACTATTTAAAATGCTATTTCTTGTTATACGTATAAATGTCGGTCTATTTTTTTCGAAAATATCATTTGAGAAACAACTTAAAAGAGATGGATTATCATAAGGCATAACAACATCAACATCTGGAATTGAATTTAAGAAAGCAACATCATAAATACCTTGATGGGTTTCACCATCAGCACCAACTAAACCTGCTCTTTCAACCAAAAATACAACAGGCAGATGTAAGCGTGCAACATCATGAGATATTTGATCGTAACTTCTTTGTAAAAAGGTGGAATAAATTGAAACAAATACATGACTACCTTTTTTAGCAAATCCTGATGCGAAGGTTACAGCATGTTCTTCTGCTATTCCAACATCGAAAGTCCTATCTTTGTAATTTTTGAATGTCTTTATCAAATAACTTCCATTGACCATAGCAGGATTTATAACAATAGCTTTTTCATCTTCATGCATGTAGTTGTAAATATTCTTACCGACAAGTTTTGTGAAGGAAGAATTGTTTTCATCTGAAATATTACTCTCACCAGTTTCAATATTAAATGGAGTAACACCATGCCAAAAACCTTCCTCATCAACTTCAGCTTTCTTATAACCTTTACCTTTTGTTGTAAGTACATGAACAACAGTAGGACTTTTATTTTTATTGCAGCGAGCGAAGGAACGTTCCATATCGCCGACATCATGTCCATCGATAGGACCTATATAATTAATACCTAAAGCTTCGATGAAATTGTCGTTTAAAACAATTCTTTTGAAGATGTCTTTCACTTTCTTACAAAGAAGATAAAACCATCTTGTTAAAAAAGAACTATTGAAAATCTTTTTGAAAAATGCTGATGACTTGACATAAAACGAGGAATTACGCAATTTTGACCAACGTTTTGCAACAGCACCAGTAGGCTTTGATATACTCATACCATTATCATTGATAACTATGATGAAATTTTTCAATGTTTTATCAGCAGCAATCTGATTCAACGCTTCCATAGCCATACCAGAAGTCAATGATGAATCTCCGATAACAACTATAGTTTTTGTATCGATATTGTTGAGTTGTTTATATTTAGCATAAGCGTAACCAATTGAAAGGGAGGTTGAAGAATGACCAGCTGAAATTTTGTCATAAGATGATTCATCAAAATTTTGGAATGCGTGAATCCCATCAAATTTTCTCAAAGTCACCAAATCACGTTCTGTGATAAGTTTATACGCGTATGTTTGATGTCCAACATCAAAAATCACATCGTCATTGTCAAAATCAAACTTTCTAAATAATGCGACAGTCAATTCAACAACACCTAAATTGCTTGACAAATGACCGCCGTTTTTTGAACAAACTTCGACGATTTTATCTCTTATAACATGGCAGTAAACTTTCAATTTACGAGTTTTAACAGTCTTTAAATCTTGGATAAATTGTTTGGACAGTTTTATCTCGTCATCACGATTATCCATCAAATTACTCCTTATTCAATTCTGATTTAAATTCTTCAAGTTTAGCTTGCATCTTTTCAACTAAATTTTTACCTTCTTTAAATAATGCGATTTGTTCATCCAAATCGATTTTAGTATCGGATAATTTTGTGATTATCTCGTTTAATCTTTCTTCCATTTGTGAATATTTCATTTTCTTCTCTTCCATAATTAACACCTCTATTTGATTATTGCCTGCTTGTTGCCGTCGACAAAAACTAAATTAACTTCATCATCTTTTTGTAACTGTTTTGAACTTTTAATTATTCTATCATTTTTAGTGATATATATATAACCTGCATTCATAGGTTTTTTCGGATCCAATGATAAGAATGTCAACTTCAAATTTTCAAAATACGTAATTTTGTCATAAAGTTTATTTTTAAAAACTTCAAACTTAGCAAAGAGCAATTTCTGTTTTGAAATTTCATTTTGATAGAAATTGTTCAATAAATTCTTCAATTTTGTATTGTAATTTTCAAGTGAAGTTTCACTTTTTTCAATATTCTTATTTATATACAAGTTAAGCAAAGAGTTTTTACTTTTTAACTTTTCAACTTCAACAGAATATGGTGATTTTGAATTTAATACTGATTGATTAGATAATAAAGTGTTATAAGCAACTTTAATTTTTGATATAAAGATTGTTTTTAATTTCTCATCAAATTCATTGAGTTCATATTCCAAATCATACAAAGATGGATTTATTGTATTTGCAGCATCAGTTGGAGTGACACATACAACATCTGCCACTCTATCGGCAATCGGTTGGTCAATAGAGTGACCAATAGCAGTGATTATTGGAACTTTTCTTTCACATATTTTCAAAACCAACTCTCTATTGTTAAAAACATCCAAATCAGTGACGCTACCACCTCCTCTTGTTATAACGATACAATCGATCGTTTCATCTTTGTAGGCTTTATTTAAAGATTCGATCATTGAGTTTACTGCTTCAGCACCTTGCATCTTTGATTCAAATAAACTTATCTTACATGGAAATTTTGACCTCATAATGGTGCAAAAATCTGAAAATCCCGCTGCTGTACTTGAGGAGATAACACCGATATGTTCAACAAATCGTGGTAGTTTCAATTTTCTTGTTTCATCTAAATAACCCAAGTCGAACAAATATTCCAAAGTCTTTTGTTTTTCAAGAAGTGCTTTGGATTTTGCTTCTTCATCTTTTTTAATTTCAAATGCTATGATACTGATTGTGGAGGTGTGCTTGTAAAAATTGAATTCACCATCCACAATAATTTGATCACCTATTTTGAAGCTATTTGAATATGTGAAACTTTTAGGTGAGAAAACTAAGACATTGAACTCTTCACGTTTTTGATTTTCATTAATATTATCAATATCAGCAAGTGTGATATATAGTATGGTACGATTTAATTTGATGTTGGTAATTTCACCTTTGACAAAAAATCTTTTAATCTGAAGGGTCTTCAAATGTTCCTCTATATAATTTGATAATTCACTTACTTTGAAAATATAATTATTCATTTATCACCTTGTCCAAAATCGCATTTATGTACTTGTAATCATCGTTTGGTATGTACTTTTTAGCTAAATTTACACCTTCATTTATTATTATTTTTTTATCACATTCATCGATGTAATTCTCAGAACAACTCACAAAGAATATAGCCTTCGCCACGCTATTGATTCTATCGAAGGTCCAATTGGTCATATGAGATTGAACTTTTTTCACAATCTCATTTCTGTGTTTTATGAAATTTAAATAGATCTCTTTGGCATAAGTATCTATTTCGTTTATATCTTCATCGAAAGATTCAGAAAGTAAAGAGAGTGGTTCAAATTCAATCTTGTACTCTTCTCTTATAAGGAAAGAGTAAATAGCACTCATAACCTTCTCACGTATTTCACTTCTTTTCATTTATTGAACCCCCTAGTTTTCATCATCTTTCTTGATGAAAGTTATAATTTTTCGATCACTTTTCTCAACGACTTCTTTATTAACCAAACTATCTTTTTCCTTTTTTAAATTGATCAAACTTACTCTATCAAAATAAGCTAATGTCAAAAATAGAATACTCGCACAATGCAAAATAACATTTATAAAGATGTTCAGAATATCCATCCACAATAAACCATTTAAAGATGGTAAGTAGAAAAAAGGTAATAAAAGAAAATCAAAACTGTAAAATACAAGTCCGAAAATAATAGCGAACAATTTTCCTTTATAACCGTAATATGTCATAACTGAACATGCAGCAAGCATCAAAATATTCAAAATAGTTGCGATGATAATAAAACCGTTTTTTATAAAGTTCAGATCGTTACAAAAAGTGAAAAACAATACGCAAGGTAAACTTGATATATTTATAAAACCACCAAAAGAGAATCCCATCAAACCAGCTGTATCGATGGATGTATCTTGCGTATATCTTTTGAGCATATAAAAATCCGTGCTTGGTAAAAATATTGTCAAACAGACAACAGAAAAAGCAACACCCCATAAAATCCAAAGACTATGACGGCGGTACTTTTTCAGTATTCTATTGTGATTTTTCGCATAATTACCAACACTTGCCATATTAGTTCTCTAAAGTTTCCTCTGTTTGTTCTTCTTGTTCTTGACTTTGATTTTCAACATCGACTGTCAAAGGAAGATCTTTGACCATCTTAGTTGAAAGTTTGATAGATTTACTCTCAGGTTCAACGGAGATAACATAAACTTTGACAATATCACCGATCTTCAAAAAGTCGTTGACATCTTTAACAAACTTATCGGAAATCTGCGATTTATGCAACAAACCTTCACAGTGGACGCCGATGTCGATGAAAGCACCAAAATCAGTAATATTTCTAACTGTTCCTTCCAAAACCATGCCAGGTTTAACTTTTGTTATATCATTGACATTTTTCAACAATCTTGCTTTTCTTATTTCAGTACGAGGATCACGAGTTGGCTTAATAAGCTCTTTGATAATATCGTTGAGTGTTAAAACACCTATATTTAACTCTTTGGAAAGCTTCTCAATATCAGATTCGTGCAAATTGGAAAGGACATCTTTCGCTTGCTTGATATCAACAATATTGAATTTATTCAAAATCTTGTGTGCAACTTCGTATGATTCTGGGTGAATACCGGTATTGTCCAATGGATTATCACCATCGATACGCAAAAATCCTGCACAGTTTTCATAAGCCTTACTACCGAAACCTTTGACACTTAAAAGTTCCTCACGATTATTGAAAGCACCATGTTGTTTTCTGTAATCGCAAATTGATTCGGCAAGAGATTTTGACAAACCACTGATGTAAGTCAAAATGTAGCTTGAAGCGATATTTAAATCAACACCAACGTAGTTGACAGCATCTTCTATTTCACCTTTCAAAGCTTTTTTAAGTTTAGTTTGGTTCAAATCATGTTGATACTGACCAACACCGATACTTTCAGGTGGTATCTTAACCAACTCTGATAAAGGATCCAATAAACGACGCCCAATTGAGATAGCACCTCTTATAGTAACATCGCAATTTGGGAATTCCTTTTGAGCTATATCGGAAGCTGAATAAATAGAAGCACCAGATTCAGAGACGAAAACATATGAGCAGTATGGTACATGAGGGAGAACCTTCTTAACTAAGACTTCCTCAGCTTCACGACCTCCAGTACCATTTCCTAATGCGATGATATCTACGTGATATCTTTCAATCAAGTTGATAAGTTGGTCAACTGCTTCATTCAAAGCTGTACCTTTGTGAGTAATTTTAGAAACATCTGTTGTTAAAACATCACCTTGAGGTGACAAAATAGCAAGCTTACAACCTGTTCTCAAACCTGGGTCAAATCCCATTATGACTTTATTTTTAACAGGTGCTTCCAAAAGAACTTGTTTCAAGTTGATCTTGAATTTTTCAATTGAGTAATCTTCACTTTTTTCCATCAAATCTGAGAAAAGATCATTTTCTATGCTAGGTTTAATCAAACGTTTATAAGCATCTTCAACACATTCTTTTAAGAGTTCTTTGTAAGGATTGGATTTTTTAATTTCAAAATAAGCAATTTCAGATTTATTTGTCTCATCATCTAACAAAATCTCTTTTTTCAAACATTTTTCTTTACATCCACGGTTGATTGCTAAAGCACGATATGCCGGAACTTTGGAAATCAAAGCTTCGAAATTATCGTAAATGTCATAAAGGTGGCTAGCTGGGTTTTTGACAAGTTTAGCTTTCAAAACAGCATTTCTTTTAGCCAATCTTTTTATATTGACACGGTAATTTGTATTATCGGAGATATTTCCAGCGATGACATCGCAAGCACCTTTGATACAACTTTCTGCATCTTTAAATTCCTCACAGATGTATTTCTTAGCTTCATTTTCAAGATCACCGGTTCTGTCATTGTAAATATATTGAGCTAATTTATCCAAATGAGCTTTCAATGCTTTTTCAACTCTGGTATCTTTCTTGATCTTGAAAGGACGGTAAATATCCTCAACTTCTCTTATTGTTTTAGCATTTTCAAGAGATTCGGAAATTTCACTTGTCATCTTTCCTTGCTCATCGATAGCTTTGTAAACGGCTTGTTTTCTAATTTCAAGTTGTCTCAAAGCTTCCAAACGTTGTTCTGTGTAGCGTAACTCGCTATCTTTCATATTGTTGGTTGCTTCTTTTCTATAACGTGCTATAAATGGGACACTAGCACCTTGATCAAGCAAATTGATAGCACTTGAAATTTGATTTTCGTTGAGATTTAACTCTTCACTGATAATTTTTACAATATCCATACTTCACTCCTTAAATGACGATATTAATTATTTTATTGACAACTATAATAACTTTTCTAATTGGTTTATTTTGAATAAACTTTTGCAACTCTTCAAGTTTCAAGACTTCGTTTTGAAGTTCTTGTTTTTCTTTTTCATCAATATTTATTTTGTATTTCAATGTTGTTCTAAGCTTTCCGTTAACTTGAACTGCGTAAGTCACTTCATCTTTAACTATCTTCTTCTCATCGTATGTTGGCCACTTAGCAAAATCTATGTAATCTTTGTTACCCAACAATTGATAACATTCCGCACAAACACATGGTGCAATAGGTGCTAACATCTGCACTAAACCTTGTAACATGTATTTTGGAAGTTTCTCTGATTTATAGAATTCGTTGACCAAGATCATCATTTGAGAAATAGCAGTATTGAAGTGCAATATTTCATAATCAGATGTCACCTTTTTAACAGTGAAGTTATAAATGTATTCCAATTTATCTTCACTCTCATTTGACCATTTGGACACGTAAAATTCATCGGTGAACAATCTGTACACTCTATCCAAAAACTTATATGCGCCACCGATACCTTTATCAGACCAAGGCAATGACTGATCAAGTGGTCCTTTGAACATCTCGTAAAGACGTAAACTATCTGAACCAGCTTCTTCAATGACATCCAAAGGATTGACGGTGTTGCCGAATGATTTTGACATCTTGTTGCCATCGCTACCTAATATCATTCCTTGATGATAAAGTTTTTTGAATGGTTCTTTGCATGAAAATACACCTTTGTCATAAAGATATCTATGCCAGAATCTTGCATATAATAAGTGCAAAACAGCATGCTCAGTACCACCTATATATGTATCAACAGGTAACCAGTGATTCAAAAGTCTCTTTTCACCAATCTCATTTTCATTATGTGGATCGATGAATCTAGCATAATACCATGAAGACCCAGCCCATTGTGGCATTGTGTTGGTTTCTCTTTTGCCTTTTTTGCCATCAATTTTAACATTGACCCACTTTGTAGCTCGGGCTAAAGGTGGTTGTCCATCACCTAATGGTGCGTAACTATCTAAATCTGGCAAAACCACAGGTAATGATTTTTTATCAACGCCGATGATAGAACCATCTTCTAAATGTACAACAGGAATTGGTTCACCCCAATAACGTTGTCTAGAAAATAACCAATCGCGTAATTTGTAATTGACTTTTTCCTTGCCTTTGTTCATCTTGACAAGCTTTTCAGTTATCACTTTCTTAGCCATCTCAATATTCAAATTATTGGCTTCTTCACTGTTTATATGCTTACCATCTTCAACATAGGCACATGTTGATACATCACCTTCGAGAACTTGAATCATAGGAAGATCATGTTTTTTAGCAAATTCATAGTCCCTTTGATCGTGGCATGGAACTGCCATGACCGCACCACTTCCGTAACTAGCTAAAACATAATCTCCAATATAGATTGGGACTTTCTTATTATTAATAGGATTAACAGCATAACTACCGATGAAAACACCTGTTTTATCTTTATTAAGTTCTGTTCTTTCCATATCGGATTTCTTGCTGCATTCTTGTTTGTATTTTTCAACTTGCTTTTTACATTCTTTTGTAGTTAATTTATCAACTAATTTATGTTCAGGAGCCAAAACAACATATGTGCATCCGTACAATGTATCAACTCTAGTGGTAAAAACAGTGAAACTATCTTTTGAATTATAAACATCAAAAACTATCTCAACTCCAGTTGATTTACCAATCCAATTTTTCTGCATTTCAATTGTCGAACTTGGCCACTCCAAATAATCCAATCCTTCCAACAATTTCTCAGCGTAGGCGGTTATTTTCAAAATCCACTGTTGCATCATAATTCTTGTGACAGGATAATGGCCTCTTTCTGAGTATCCATCGATTACTTCCTCATTGGCTAAAACTGTTCCAAGTTCCTTACAATAATTGACAGGACGAGCATCAAAATAAGCCAATTTATCATCAAACATGCTTAAAAATATCTCCTGAGTAAATTTGTAAAACTTAGGATCACTTGTTTTTATAACTCTATCCCAATCATAAGAGAATGAGCACTTTTTCAATTGCACAATGAATTGTTCGATGTTTTTATCGGTGAATGGACCTGGATGTTTGTTGTTTTTAATTGCAAATTGTTCTGCTGGCAATCCGAAAGAGTCAAAACCCATAGGATGAAGAACATTGAAACCTTGGCTTCTTTTCATTCTTGCTAAACAATCTGTCGCAGTGTAACCTTCGACATGTCCGACATGAAGTCCAGCTCCACTTGGATACGGGAACATATCCAAAACGTAGTATTTAGGTTTTGAAAAATCATTGACATCAGTCTTATATAATTTTTCTTTTTCCCATATTTTTTGCCACTTTTTCTCAATCGATTTAAAATCGTATGCCATATGTCACTCCTATAAAAATACCTGTTATAGTATAAATCTATAACAGGTGTAAATAAATTAATATAATTTTTTAAATATTCACTTTGTAATATGATGGGGCGTTTGACGAGAATTGAACTCGCGAGTCTCTGGTTCACAGCCAGATGTGTTAGCCACTTCACCACAAACGCCATTTAACAAAGTGAATATACTTGGATAAATAATGTTCGATTTAAATTAATTACATCTTACGGTTATAGAATTCAACGATTTGAGCCTCATCGATCTCAGGAGTCAATTCATTTCTATCTGGTAATCTGGTTAATTTGCCTGATAATTTGCTCTTATCTAATTCAACATAAGCAACGACGTGTTCGTTTTCTAAAGCAGCTTTGATAATTTGTAAGTTTTGACTCTTTTCACGAACTGAAATAACATCATTAACTTGAACCAAATAACTTGGAATGTCGACTTTCTTACCGTTGACTAAGATGTGACCGTGGTTGACCAATTGTCTTGCTTGTCTTCTTGTGGAAGCAAAGTGCAATCTGTAAACAACATTGTCCAATCTTGTTTCCAAAATTCTCATGAAGGCTAAACCAGTAACTGTTGTCTTATCTTGTTTAGCAAGTTTGAAGAAACGTCTGAATTGTCTTTCAGAAACACCATATGTGTGTCTGAGTTTTTGTTTCTCCTGCATTTGTTTTCCGTATTCGGAAATTTTCTTACGCTTATCAGTTTTACCATGTTGACCTGGTGCGTAAGGACGCTTAGCCAACTCTTTGTTTGTGCCGAGAACTGAATAGTTCAAACGACGTGATATTTTCCAACTTGGACCTGTATATCTTGACATGTTCTCTCCTTTCCATATGTTGGTTTGCAATATGGTCAATTACCCTGCTTACCGGATGAGTTGTTTTCACTTCAATAGCTTTTGAAGTTACTGTGTTATTTCAATCATCAGACCTAAACATATAATTGATGCTACACATGCGCTATTTAATATACAATAATTTAATTGCTAAATCAATCAATTTTTTTATTAATTTTTCTATGTGTTTTTAAATTCAAATTTAATAAATTATCATTTGATTTTTTCATATTTTAAAAGAAATAGCGATTCAAAAAAATATGATTGATTAATACAGATAATACAGATATAATTTTTGTAGAGGTTACATAATGAAATTAAAAAAAGAGAAAAAAGATGTTTATCTTCAAATAATCGATCAAATTAAACTATACATCAAGCTAGGCATTTATAAAAAAGATGAACCACTACCCTCATGTCGTAAACTAGCTTTAGATTTGAAAGTTAATCCAAACACAGTGAATAAAGCGTATTTGGAACTTGAAACAGAAAATTTAGTTTATTCAATTGTCAAAAAAGGGTATTTCATCAAAGAGAATGATAAACAAGACGATGAGAATAGAAAAACAAACTTAATAAGAACTGAATTGAACTATCTTAAAAATGAAAAATGCACGAAAAACGAAATTTTGAAAGTTATTGAAGAAATATTCGAAAAGGAGGAAAAAGATGAAGCTTGAATTGAAAAATGTAAAAAAATCTTTCGATGAAAAGATAGTTTTGGAAAATATCAATTTGGAAATTAATGAAGGTGCAATTTTCGGCTTGGTCGGAATTAACGGAGCTGGTAAATCTACTCTCTTAAGATGTATAAGTGGTGTTTATGCTGTCGACGAAGGAGAAATTCTATTAGATGATGAGAAAATTTTCGAAAACTCAAAAATCAAACAGAACATCTTCTTTTTGCCTGATGAACCATATTCATCAATGAATGTCACTGCCACTTCAATATTTAATTTTTACAAAAGCTACTATCCGAACATCAACAGAATTCTTTATTATGATCTGCTGAAGAAATTTGAAATAAATCCAAAAAGCAAGATAGTTAAATTCTCAAAAGGAATGAAAAGAAGACTTTATATCGCCTTAGCATTTGCTATCAAACCAAAAATATTACTTTTAGATGAAGCATTTGATGGTTTAGATCCATTGGCTAGACTTGAGCTTAAAAATGGTTTGATTGAATTAGTTGAACAAAATAACATGATCGTCATAATATCTTCACATTCACTACGTGAGCTTGAAGATATATGTGATTCATTTGCAATATTGGATAACAAGCAAATTAAAACAACAGGCAGTTTGGAAGACGAGATAGATTCTTATTACAAAGTTCAACTTGCCTTTGATCAGAAAATAACAAAAGATGATTTTGCCAATTTCAATGTCATTTCAATAACAATAACATCAAAGTTTGCAACCTTAGTTTGTAAAGGTAACTATGAGGAAGATTTTGAAAAATTCAAAAAACTCAATCCTAAAGTCATCGATAGAATTGAGCTTAACTTTGAAGATTTCTTCATCTCGTTAGTAAATAAGGAGAATGTAATATGCTGAAGATAATTTTTAAATCTGAACTAAAACGAAATGCAATTCCTTATTTAATTACGATTGGAATTTCAATTGTAGCACTTATCTTAACATTATCCTTCAATGGCTTTATCGCAAATTCAAATTATTACTGGATGTTTTATTCTTTGCAATTTGTATCTTTTATTGTGACATTAGTTGTAATTGGTGTAACATTTTCATATAACAAAACAAAAGTTGGTTGTGACTTATATTACTCATTACCAGTATCAAAAATGAAGTTATATATCACTAAAACATTGATCGGTTTATTGGTTCTTTCTGTAAATTTTCTACTTTTTTCTTTGCTAACAATACCATTTATGTATATACAAGAAAACATCATCGTCAATTATGGACACTTATTTGGCGCCGTACTTGTTGTATGTTTTTCCTATCTGATAGTCTACCTTACTTTGATACCTTTTTATTATTTTGCAAATTCAAAAGGCGATGGTTTTATATATCTAATTTTCGGAACATTCTGTTTTCCATTGATAGCTTATTGTTTTGTCGGTTTTCTTGATTTTAGTAAGACTGTTCACAATTCTTTCAATTATGATTATTATATTTTTGCCAAATCTGCACTATTCAATCTCCCGATGTCGTTTGTAAGTCAAATAAGAACTTATGATACGAATACGGCAAAACATGTGATAGATATCTGTTTTTTCAATAATCTTTCATCTTTTACAAATATTTTCCCTGTTGTTTGTTACTTTTTATCACTTTCTTTTTACCCAATAAGCTTGTTCTTTATAAATAAAGATAAAGCAGAACGAAGTGAACAAGTAGATTCTTCATTCTTCGGTTTTCAAACATTCATTCCAATTTCCATAATCAGTTTATCATTGCTATGCATTTGTTATGGACTTCCAATTTACCTCACATATTTTATTTATATTATTTTCTTCATTCTGTACATAATTTTCAGAAAATCAATCAAATTTAAAATTAGTGACTACATCATATTAGGTATCGGATTGATATTCTTAACTGTGATGGTAATAGCAAAAAATTACAGTGCATAATATTACTAATAAAAAAGTTCTCTGATAAACATCAGGGAACTTTT
This sequence comes from uncultured Bacilli bacterium, assembly GCA_944332485.1. Taxonomy (GTDB): domain Bacteria; phylum Bacillota_I; class Bacilli_A; order RFN20; family CAG-288; genus CAJMBK01. Next base: position 32,198 of record CALVKB010000006.1, read on the forward strand.
TATTTGAACTTTTATCTACATTGATAAACTAACTGATCGTTTTTAACATCAACTTTGACAGATGTGACTATTTCACTTGCGATTATTTTTCTAGCAATTTCAGTTTCAATTTCCTTTTGAATGAAACGTCTTATCGGACGAGCACCATAAATCGGATCATAGGAATTCCTTTTTATATAATCTAGAACTGCATCGGTATAAGTGAAGGTTATCTCTTTATCAGATAATCTATTTTGCAAAATATCGAGGAATTTCTTGATGATATCTTTGATGACATTTTCACTCAAGGAATTGAACATAACTATTTCATCTATTCTGTTCAAAAATTCAGGTTTAAATTGACTTTTAAGCAAATTCATAACTTCATCTTTCTGTTTTTGTGTGTTACCTTCAAGTAAAAATTCACTACCAAGATTACTTGTCATGATGATAATTGTATTCTTAAAATCAACAACACGACCTTTAGAATCAGTTAAACGACCATCATCCAAAATTTGAAGAAGAATATTGAAAACATCCGGATGAGCTTTTTCAATTTCATCCAAAAGGATAATTGAATAAGGTTTTCTTCTAACTGCTTCAGTCAACTGACCACCTTCCTCATAACCAACATAACCAGGAGCCGCACCGATAAGTCTTGATACGGAATATTTTTCCATATATTCTGACATATCAATTCTCACCATCTGTGTTTCAGAATCGAATAATTGCTCGGCTAAAGCTTTGGCAACTTCAGTTTTACCAACACCGGTTGGACCTAAGAACATAAAGGAACCTATTGGTCTATTAGAATCGTTGATACCGGCACGGGATCTGATAATAGCATCTGAAACTCTCTCTATAGCATCATTTTGACCGATGACTCTTTTCTCAAGTTCAGTTTTTAGATGCAAAATCTTATTTGATTCAGAATTATTAAGTTTAGAAACAGGAATTCCTGTCCAGCTTGAAACAACTTCAGCAACTGTCTCATCAGTGACAACTTCGTTCAACATTCTTTGAGAATCCTCTTTAGAAGCTAAATCTTGAAGTTTCTTCTTCAAATTGGGAATTTCAAAATTTTGGAGTTTAGCAGCATTCTCATAATCTCCATCCGTAATAGCTTTATCCAACTCAAGTTTGGCTTTATCGAGTTTAACTTTTAATTGTTTGCTATCTTCAAGAGATTTTTTCTCAGCTTGCCATTTAGCTGTTAAAGCTGTTTTCTTCTCTTTTAATTCTGCTATCTCCTTCTCCATCAATTCAAGACGTTTTTGTGCAGATTCAGTATCATCTTTTTTCAAACTGACTCTCTCAATTTCCAATTGCATAAGTTTTCTTTCAACTTCATCAAGTTCAATCGGTAATGAGTCGATTTCCATTCTGACTTTCGCACATGCTTGGTCGATTAAATCGATAGCTTTATCAGGCAAAAATCTATCAGCTATATATCTTTTTGATAATGTAACTGCGGAAATAAGTGCATCGTCAGTTATTTGAACACCATGATGCATCTCATAACGTTCTTTCAAGCCTCTTAAAATTGATATGCTATCTTCAGTTGTCGGCTCATCAACCATAACTTTCTGCATTCTACGTTCAAAAGCAGGATCTTTTTCAATATATTTTCTATATTCATCCAAAGTTGTTGCACCGATACAGTGAAGTTCACCACGAGCTAATAGAGGTTTTAATATATTTGCAGCATCCAAAGAGGAATCACCGCCAGCACCAGCTCCGATCAAGGTATGAATCTCATCGATGAACAGAATAATTTTACCTTCAGATTTTGTTATTTCATTCATGACTGCTTTCAATCTCTCTTCGAATTCACCACGGTATTTAGCACCAGCGATCAAACTACCAACATCAAGTTCAAAAATTGTCTTGTTTTTCAAATTCTCTGGAACATCGTTTTTGAAAATTCTCCAAGCCAAACCCTCGACAATAGCAGTTTTACCAACACCTGGATCACCGATCAAAACTGGGTTATTTTTGGATTTTCTTGAAAGGATCATCATAACATTACGAATCTCCTCATCTCTTCCGATAACTGGGTCAATTTTACCTCGCATAACATCTCCAACCAAATCACGACCGTATTTAGTTAAAGCTTCATATGTCTCCTCTGGATTATCGGATGTGACACGTTGGTTACCTCTTATTTGTTTTATAGCATCTAAAAATTTACTTTTATCGTAATTTTTTATCTTTTTAAGTTGAGTGATGATGGAATTTTTGCTATCGAATGATGCTAACAAAATGTGTTCAACAGATATATACTCATCGTTGAATTCTTCCATGTATTTTTTGCTGTTATAAAGGATATTCTTAACATCAGTTGAAAACTCGACTTCCGCTTGTGAATCTGTTTTTGAAATTTGATTTATATAGTTATCGAGCGTATGCGAAATTTGCATTTTATCCAAACCAAGTTTATCCATAACAGTCTGATATAAAGATGAAGTTTGATCGAACAAAGCTCTTAACAAATGAACGACATCAACTTGCGGATTGTTTCTTGATTTGGCGATAGCCTGGGCGTTATTCAAACCTTCAACAACTTTATTTGTATATCTTAATTCGTTATTTTTTTCCATATTCGTATGCCTCCTTGCATCTGACATATATGTTATATTACAAATGTTAGCACTTTAAACTAAAGAGTGCTAATTTTTTTGATTTTTTGTTATACTTTTAATCAATAAGGAGTAAAAAAGATGATTTATTTATATTGTATTTGTGGTATTATTGGATTTTTGTTAGTTTTGTTACTTTTAGGTTTCATACCAGTTAAATTGATGCAAAATAAAATGTTCAATTTTCATCAGTATGAAACAACAAATCCCTGCTTTTTAACTTTCGAAAACTACAAAGATAATTTAACGCGTGAAGAATTTAAAATAGATTTAGATAAGGATAATTATTTGAAAGGTTTCTTCTATCAAAAAAAGGGTGTAACTTCATTTAAAGGATTCATAATTTTAGCTCATGGTTATGGTGGAACACATCTACAATATTTATTAGATATAAATTTTTTATGCAATTTAGGTTACAAAGTTATGGCATTTGATCAACTTGGTGTTGGTGAAAGTAGTGGCAAATCGCAAGTTGATCTTGCTAAAGGTGCAGAAACTTTGAATTTTGTTATAAATTATGTTGTAAAAAAGAATATAAATGAAAATTTAAAAATCATATTATATGGGCATTCATGGGGTGGTTACTCAGTTATATGTGGATCAACAGAGAATGTTGATATGATAATCTCACGTAGTGGATTTGTCAATCCAGTGAAAATTATGGCAACTTCATTGAAGAAGATGGGCTTTTTCACAACTTTGATGATCCCCAGTGCATACGTATATTATCTTCTGTTTCATCATAGAAGATCTTTTAAAGATGCCTATAAAAATTACAACAAACTTGCAAAACAGCCGAAAACTCTCATCTTATATGCCAAAGATGATACATCAGTTTATGAAGTTGACTCTTTAAGTAAAAAATTTATAGAAAATCCAAATGAAAATGTCACAGTATTTCAAACAGATACTGGCGGACATAACACCATTCTTTCCAAAGAAGGTTTACAAAAACATAAACAATTGCTTGAGGAATATGAAAAAGTCAAAGATGATGAAGTTAAAAAAGAGGAGTTTATCAAAAATTTAAATTTGACCAAAGATTACACTCTAAACGATGAGCATTCAAATAAAATCGCTGAATTTTTACAATAAAAAATTTGCCAAACGGCAAATTTTATACTTCTTACTTTTTATTTAATTTGAACGATTTATATCGATCCATATTCTTTTGGATGATCTCCATCGCTTTAAGTTTTCCTTCTATCGATGAGACAAATGTCTCTTTTCCTTCCAAACTTTTATAAACTTGGAAAAAGTGTCTGATTTCATCAAAAACGTGCAATGGTAAATCACTGACATTCTCATATTGAGCGTAGAATGGATCATTAACTGCAACAGCGATTATCTTTTCATCGAACGAACCACTATCGAGCATACTGACAACACCAACTGGTTTGCAATCAACCAATGTCATAGGAATAATAGGTTCGGAACAAAGTATCAAAACATCCAACGGATCATTGTCATCAGCGTATGTCAAAGGAATATAACCGTAATTATGAGGATAATGGGTTGAAGTATATAAAATTCTATCCAAGCGTAAAAAACCGGTTGTCTTATCAACCTCGTATTTATTTTTGCTGCCTTTCGGGATTTCTACAATCGCGACAAAACGATCACTGGCAACTCTATCTCTTTCAATAATATCATCTATATTCATAACTTTTTTCCTCACGACATTGAATTATATCATAATAAAAGCGTTTTCATTAAAAATTCAAAAGAAAAATCCCGCATTGCGGGATTCTCTTTTTTAAATAAATTTCAATTTACCAGCAAAATGCTCGTTGAGCTTATTGTTGAATGCTTTTATTATTTCAGCATCCATAGATTTGACATCTTTCAATTTCCATTCCATATTGAACTGCTCATATTTTTCAATGCACATATCATGAAATGGAAGCAATTCTATCTTTTTGATATTTTTGAAATTAGATAAAACCAAATTTCCCAAATTGATCAAATATTCCAAATTATCGTTGATAGTTGGTACAACAACTTCCCTTATGACACAATTTTCTGCTAGTTTTGGATTATTATCAACTTTTTTCAAAAATGAGATAACCTTTTTCAAACTTCCGTTAGTGTATTTAGCATACTCTTCTTCAGTTATAAATTTAATGTCACAGCATATTGAATTCAAATTTTTTACAAGCTCATCAACATATTCATTATCGACATTTCCACTTGTCTCCAAACAGATGTCGATATCATCGTTCATGAATTTTTTAAACTCCAAAATCTGTTTTGCCCACAACAATGGTTCACCACCAGAAAACGTCAAACCACCACCGTTATTCAAATAAGTACGCATCGATTCGTACATTCTTTTTAGTTTGGCAAATGACATCTCGTGATATTCACTTGGTATAAATGTCTCAGGGTTGTGGCAGTATATGCATCTTAAAGGACATTTTGCCAAGAATATGACACATCTTATTCCTGGTCCATCGGTTGTGGAAAACGAATCAACAGAAGTGAAAAGGAACGATTTCTTCATTTATTAACGTCCTAATCTTTGATGGAAAGTTCTTTCGATAACTTCGATTTGATGATCACGATCCAACTTGACAAAATTAACAGCATATCCAGAAACACGGATGGTCAAATTTGGATAATTTTCTGGGTGATCCATAGCATCTAAAAGTGTATCTTTATTTAAAACGTTGACATTCAAATGATGAGCGCCTCTTAAGAAATATCCATCCATCATGCTGACAAGATTCTTAACTTGCTCGTTCAAATCTTTACCTAAAGCTGGAGGAGTGATGGAGAAGGTGTTAGAAATACCATCCATACAATATTCGTAAGGAAGTTTACTGACAGAATTTAATGAACTGATAGCACCGGAGACATCTCTATTGTGCATTGGGTTTGCACCTGGTGCATAGTATTCACCTTTCTTACGTCCATCAGGTGTAGCATTTGTCTTCATACCGTACATGACGTTTGATGTGATGGTCAAAGCGGACAATGTATGTTTAGCGTTTCTATAGCATTTGGTCTTCTTCAGATCGTTCATGAATGTCTTGATGATATTGACTGCGATATTGTCAACTCTATCATCATCATTACCGAATTTAGGAAAATTTTCATTTTCACGTTCAAAATCAACGATCAAACCATTCTCATCTCTGATTGTATGAACTTTACCATATTTGATAGCCGACAAAGAATCTGCGATGACAGATAAACCTGCGACACCAAAAGCCATCAATCTTGACACATCAGTATCATGCAATGACATTTCACATTCTTCATAAGCGTATTTGTCATGATTGTAGTGAATGACATTCATAGTATTGACATAAAGTTTGGCCATGAATTTCAAATATATCTTCAAACGAGCCATAACTTCTTTGTAATCGAGAACATCACCCTCGATGACACCCATCTGAGGCCCTAATTTCATATTAGTAGCATTGTCAATACCACCATTGAGAGCTAACAACAATGTTTTGGGAAGATTGCATCTTGCACCGAAGAATTGCATATCTTTACCGATTCTCATAGCTGAGACACAGCAAGCGATTGAATAGTCATCTCCGAACAATGGTCTCATTCTATCATCAGATTCATATTGAATAGAATCTGTCTCAATTGAAACTTTGGCACAATAACGGCGGAAAGCTTCTGGTAATTTTGGTGAATATAAAACTGTCAAATTTGGTTCTGGACCAGTTTTCAAATTGTAAAGTGTTCTCAAATATCTGAAAGATGTTTTTGTAACCATAGGATTACCATCCAAGTCCATTCCACCTAATGTTTCAGTAACCCATGTTGGATCACCTGCAAACAAATTGTTATATTCAGGAGTACGAAGATGTCTAACACATCTAAATTTAATAACAAGATCATCTATCAACTCTTGAGCTTCTTCCTCAGTAAGGATGCCTTTTCGTATATCTCTTTGAATGTAAATATCGAAAAATGCATCTGTTCTTCCAAAACTCATAGCTGCACCATTTTGAGTTTTAATAGCGGATAAATATGCAAAATATGTCCATTGAATAGCTTCTTTAGCTGTTTTAGCGGGATAAGAGATATCATAACCGTATTTATTAGCGATATTCTTCATCAAATTCAAACCTTTGATTTGACGGGAAATTTCACCCATAAGTTGGATATTATCAGCTGTCATATCAAACTCGGAATAGTAAGCTTTATCCTTCTCTTTTTCTTCAATCAAATAATCGATACCATAAAGAGCAACTCTACGATAGTCACCGATCAAACGACCTCTACCATAAGCATCTGGTAAACCTGTCAACAAACCGGCATGTCTTGCAGTTCTCATCTCTTTGGTGTAGCACATGAAAACGCCATCATTATGTGTTGTTCTATATTTAAATAATTCAGAGACAAATTCTGGAAATTGATAACCATATGCTGCACATGCTTCTTTTGCCATTCTAATACCACCGAATGGGTTGATCATTCTTTTAAGTGGTTCATCAGTTTGGAATCCAACAATAAGATCATCCTCTTTAATAAGATATCCTGGACCGAACTCATCGTACAAGGAACTGATATGATTCAAATCAATATCGTAACAACCATTTCTCTCACGTTCAATTTGCATACGACGTTCCATCTCAGCAACTTCACGTTTTGTTCTTGGTGTTGCATCTGTTAAGAACAAATCATCACCGTAATATGGTTCGATATTATCATGAATGAAGTCTCTAACATCGATTTTATTTCTCCATTCTGTACCTTTAAAACCTTCCCATGCTTCTTGGAAAGCTTTTTCCTTTTTTTCTTTAAGTAATTGTATCTCTTCAGGTGTTAATTTAATTGCCATAAATAATCTCCTTTACAATTAAAAATTATAATAGTTTGAATTTTCAGAAAAAACTTATTTGCATTACATTTTTCAATGATAGTGTTTACAAAAAATATGGATGCGTATTTTGCATCCATATTGGTAAATTTTATCTAAAAATGAGCAAAGAATATTTCTTTTTTCCTCTCTTTAAAAAGACATATTTCTTATTTAAAGCATCCTTTGTTGTCAAAACGTAATCCAAACTATCAGTTTTGTTTCCATTTATTGAAATTGAATGGTTTTGAATAAATTCTCTCGCTTCACGTTTGGAACTTGCAAGTTTTGTCAAAATCAAAGCATCAACTAATGTTATCTCATTTTGCTGAATCTCATATGTTTCGGTGAAAGAATTGACCAAATATTCGATCTCTTTATTTGATAACTTATCATATGAATCAGAAAAAAGACATTTGGTGATATTGACAGCACAATCAGCGTCCTGTTTGGAATGAATTAAACTTACCATATCGTAAGCTAAAGTCATTTGACCTAAACGAAGTTCTGGATGCTCATTATGTTTTTTGACAAATTCATCGATCTCTTTAAGATCCTTCTCAGAGAATATGTACATGTATTTTTTCACTTCATCATCGGAAACATTCATAAAATATTGATATAAAGTGTATGGTGATGTCATCTGAGCATCTAAGAACAATGCACCATTTTCTGATTTACCGAATTTCTTTCCATTTTTATCAGTGATCAATTTAATTGAAAAGCATTCACATTTGCAATCTTTGTTGACTCTTTTCACATAATCGAGAGCAGAAGTTAAATTTCCCCATTGATCTCCACCACCGATTTGAATTTGACAATTGTAATCCTTGTATAATTTATCAAAATCGCCAGATTGCAATAAAGCGTAAGAAAATTCCGCGTAACTTATACCTACATCCAATCTTGATTTAACGACATCTTTAGCCAACATTTGATTAACTTGAAAATATTTACCGTAATTTCTCAAATATTGAATGACATTTGTCTTACTCCACCAATCATAATTGTTCAAAATCAAACCGTTGCCATTTTTTGTATCGATGAATTTTGACAATTGTTTATTCAAGCAATTAGCATTCTCGATGATCTTTTCCTCTGTCTGAAATGAACGCTCAGAATGTTTACCAGATGGATCACCGATCATACCGGTTGCACCACCTAAAATGGCAATAACTTTATGTCCGTATTTTTGCATTCTTCTTAATAAACTTATCATAACGAAATTACCCAATTGCATCGAACGGTTACTTGGGTCAAAACCACAATAAACAACCTTGGGTGTTTTTAACATTTCAACAACTTCTTGCTTGTTTGAAAAATTATCTAATAAGCCTCTTGCATCCAAATCTTCAATAATATTTTGCATATAATTAACCTCTTAAATTAACGTTAATTATTATATGCTATTTTAAATATTGTTACATTTAAACCCACAAAATCCCAACTATTCCCTCACCATGTGAATCACCACTAAATTCACATATTTTTATAGTAGACCGCCCTTTTTTCAATCTTTCATGTAACAATAAAATTTCATCGTTATCGTTTTAGTTTGTGAGAAAAATGAAAATGTAGTATCGGTGAAGAGGTAATAAATTTTGTATTTATTCTCATTTGGATTTATCTCAACGATAACTCCATCGTCATCAATTTGATGTTCTTCCTTGTAATGAACATCAACAGGCAACACTGTATAGGGTTCTTTTTCTGCTATTAATGCTTTATTAACATCTTTTGACAATTCAATTAAAGTTGCTTTACTTTGATTGAACTTATAAATGTCATATCCAAAGAAAGAACCTAACAAGAAAACGATAAAACAGCTTGTGATCCAGAAAATCTTTTTCATAAAATAACATCCGCAAATAAACAAGATAAACAAACTATAAACAGTATGATAAATACAGCTATAACGATATCGAACCACAAATTGTAATTAGGTTCACTCTGTTCGTTTTCAAATTTCAAATAATTTTCTGTCACATATAAAATTAAATCTTTATTAATTTCTTTATCATCATTTAAGCCATCATATAACATACTGACTAAGAGAAAATAATACGGATTTTCTTTGTTGAAAATAGTTAAAGATGAACTTTCAAACTTATCTACTAAATCCAATTCTCCTTTGTAATCTGACAGTTCTTCTGAACAGCTTAATATACATTGTTTGGTAGTTAGATATCTCGAATTTAATTTTATATTCAAACTTTGTAAAAAATTGTTCGATAATTTGTTTTTCAGTTTCTTTCTTTTATCGATTCCATTTTTAAAAATCAAAAAATACATCGTTCCTAAAATAAAACTGAGCATCATACAAGACAAACTTACCAATTTGTTATATTCGAATTTTATAAAGGTTGTTAATATTGCCCCGATTATCAGTAATGTGATGATAATTGTGAAAACAATTTCCATCACTCCAAATTTAAAAATATTCTTAGACTTTGATTGTTTTTTCATCACTTATTCTCCTGTAATAAACATATTTATTTAAATAAGGCACATTGAGTAATATCAAATAACTTAACATCAATATTGAAACAAAATAACCATTATTCAAAATAGCACTTCCGAATAACCCAACTATTATGGTCAATAATAAACTTACAAACATCATCCCGTAATTCAATTGTAAGAATAATTTAGATTCTTTTTTTATTAAAGCGTATATCTCCATTTTGACACTAGTCGTTTTCATAATGATGTCTTTAATGACGTAGCTATCTATTTTCTTTTGAAATGATTCAAGAAAAAACTTGTAATACGGACCGAAATTCAGAAAATTAAGTTTTGTTGGATTAACTCTCAATTCCTCGATCGACAAGTTATGAACATACTGTTTTATTAAAGGGAAGGCTTTGTTAAAAGCAATCTCGTAATTATTCCTTGTTAATAAAGTGTAAAAATATATCTGCAAGAAATCATTTATATTTTTGTTTTTTTCTACTTTTTGTTTGAACTTTCGATTAACTAAAAAGTTTGAAACTACAAATAAACAACCACAAATTCCAAATACTATCGTGTAAACGTAATAATATGGCACTAAAATTATCAAAGAAATAATAAAACAAATTAAACAGACAATATTCTGTATAAAACACGTTATTTCTTTTTTCATATTAAATCTCCTTAAGACTTCCAGCATCAAAGTTCACAACTTCAGTTTTAAAAATAAAATTATCTAAATCGGTAAAATTGATTTTTATATCGACACTTGAACATATAGAAAAATTTTTTTCTTCACATTTATATTCCAGTGCTACACCTGTTTTTTCTAAATTCAATTTATTATCTTCAAATTTTTGTAAATCTATCTTACACCCATTTTCAGAATAAATAAGTGAGTCATAAGCATCAATTTTCAATTCATTGAATATATAATTGAATTTGTCATTATATATTCTATTTGCAAAAATTGAATGGGCAAATACAAGTGAAAGACAAAAAACAATCCCTAAGACAAAACTAATTATTATTTTTAGATTTTTCGTCATCATCTTTATCTAAAATTGTAAAAAAATCTTCCAAAGCTTTCTTCTTCAAACGGTAGTAAGTTGATTTTGAATAGGAGTTTTTCCACCAATCAACATCTCTTTCTGCATATTCTTTCCACAAAATCATCTTTTCTTGTTTCGGCATACAATTTAAAATAAACAACAAACTTCTACAGTAAAATGATATATTTTTCATTTCATCACTTTCTTCCATAATCGGGACATTTTTTCCAAGCGGAATAGACTTTACATCAGCGAAAAGTAGTGGTTCAACATCATAACCTTTCAACGACATTTTTGTGATGCAACGTTTGTATGTTGACATCAATTTCTTAAACTTTTTGACACTATTTTTGTAATTAAAAACAGACATAATATTTCCTCCTAAAAAGTTCAAGAAAGTTATATTATCACGTATTCCATACTAAACAAAACATGAAAAAATAGCATGTTTTTGCCCAAAAATGATATTTTTTAAGAAAAATTTAATTTTTTTATAGATTGCATTGGTAACAAAAAGTTATACCACACAGTTGAGAGCATCTAGATGCTCTCATCAGCAAACTTAACAGGACTTT
>CALVKB010000007.1 GCA_944332485.1 uncultured Bacilli bacterium
CAAATTCTGGTATTAACAAATTACATATATCATAACTTGTTCCAGTTAAAGAAGGAAACGAAACGATGGGGAAACCGCGCATTGTACTTAGCCCATTTTTTTGGACTAAGTACAAAGTTGATAATTAGATGTTAATTTAAATATTTAAATTTGTCTACAAGAACTTGGTTTTTGGTAATTATTTGTTTTTGTTATTCTGAAATTGTTGTAATAATTGATGTAATTTTCAATCTCATTTTTTAAATTTTCAACAGTTTTAAATTCATCTTCATGACCATAGTACATCTCTTTTTTTAGGATTCCAAAGAAGTTTTCCATAACAGCATTGTCAAGGCAATTTCCTTTTCGAGACATGCTCTGCTTAACACCGTGTTTTTTAAGATCATCTTGGAATTCTTGCATCTGATATTGCCATCCTTGATCACTATGGATAATCAAATTATCAGTCTCCGATAATTTTGTCCAAGCTATATTCATCATTCTCGTAATTTGTTTGAAATTAGGTGCGATGGAAACATCATAAGCAACAATTTCACGATTATGTAAATCCATCATAGCTGATAAATATAATTTGTTTTCACCAACTCTCATTTCAGTTACATCGGTAACCCATTTTTCATTTAATTTTGTAGTGCTGAAGTTTCTTTTATATATAGTTCTGCTTTTCTCTTTATCAACAATTTTGTCAAGAAATAGATTCTTGCATTTCTTTCCTATACTACCTTTATAAGATTTATATCTAACTCTTTTACCAACTGCTTTTAAATCTAATTCGTGCATTATTCGCTGTACTTTTTTGTGATTTACAATAATTCCTTCATTCCGCAAAGCAGCTGTTATTCGCAAAATAACCGTATTTTTTATGGTTTTTTACAAATAAATCCAGTATTTTTATCTTTAATTCCTCATCTTTATCAACACCACTCATTAATTGTTTGTAAGCATAATAGAATGTGGATTTTTTAATATTAGATATATTTAACAGAGTGTTGAGATCGTTATTGTCGCGCCTTAATTCGTGAATTATTTCAACTATTTGTTTAGTTCTTTTTGGTCCTTTCGAATTAAGGCCTTCTGTTTTTTTTATGTACTGATTCTCCAGCTCTAGTTTTCGTATTCGTTTTTCTAAATCCTTATTGATTTTTTCTAGTTCCTCAATAGTATATTTATGTTTTGATTTTTGATTAGGGGAACCTTTTTCTTCAATTTTTAAAACTGTATTTTTGTTATCTATTTTCTTTTTCATAAATATATTGTAACGATTGTTTCTAAAGTTATCAATCCATCTATGAATTGTTGAAATACCTATTTTGTACTTGCATGATAAATCAACAATTGACAGCCCCTCCTGATATTCTTTATAAATTTTCTCCTTTAAACTGAAACTATATCTTCCATCTTTTCTAAAGTTAACAACTTTATTTCCATTCTCGCGATACATACGTAGAAGCCTTTTTATAGTACTTGTATGCTTTCCAATTTTTTCAGCAATCGCCGTTCGTACTTAACCCACTTATTGGGACAAAATACAAGCTTAATAAAAGAATATTATCTGATTTTTTAGATTTTTCCTTTCATCACGAATTTTTTTATTTTTTTGCAAATCGAAATATGATTCAAACTAGATACAGTAAAAAGTGTTCTTAATATAATTTTTTATTTCTATATATTTAAAATTAAGAAAATGTTAATATAACTATGAATTATCCTTAAATATATAGAAAGGAGAAAATCATGGATTTCTATACAGACAAAGATGGAAAGATTGAATCTCAATCCGATGAAAACATTTCGATTGAGCAACAAGTTTTAAATTCTGAAAAAACTTTGGAAACAAGTGAGGCAAAATCAAAAACTACAACAAGAGTTTTAAATTATTTGCAAATCTATCTTTTACTTGCACTTGCAACCTTAATAACAGCGGTTATCGGAATAAGTTATCCATATTTAATTCAATTATTGGCAAATGTTAACTTTAGAGCTGCTTACTATACAAATATCGCTTTGTCGATAATCGGAATTGTTGGCATACTTTTTTCAAGCATTGCGATGGGATTTACTGCACGTTCAACCCACGCCACCGCTTTATCACTTACATGCTTAATTGTTATGAGCATATGTATGGGTATCACTTTTGCTCCGATAATTATGCTTTGCACTGATAATGATCCGCTTTACAGCACAACATTGTATATGGCTTTTGGTATTACTACCGTAATTTTTGTTGCATTAGGATTGACCTCATCCTTGTTGAAGAACATGAAATTTTGGGTTTCATTACTCGTTGGTTTAAGCATTTCATTAGTTTTAATTATATCCGTCAACTTCATTTTGTTATTCACCACAATGCTTTTCGGTAGTCATTTGTTGATGAATATGTATTTTTGGACTAGTATAGGTATACAAGCTCTTATTTCAATCTATATTTTGATTATCACAATGTTTGATTTCAAACGTATTTCACAACTTATGAAATCAAATTCACTTGATAGATTTTCCAACTTAACAGTTTATTGTGCTGCAACTTTATATGTTGATTTTATGAACATTCTCCTTAGAGTTTTATTAATATTGGCCGCAAGTAGAAGAAACTAAATGAACAATTCCAATAAACAACAGACTATCATTGATAATTATCGCCAAACTAATAAAAAAGGCGTAAAGATTAAAAATGGTCAACCTATCAGAAAAGGTTTTGTAAAAGTCAGGATTAACAATAAACAGCAAAACTCAAAGGAGACTGAATGAACTTTATAGAAATAGATGAAATCAATAATATCAATCCGAAATTAAATATTACATTTTTTACTTTGTTATATACTCAAGCAAAGGAACATTTTGAACAATTAGATGGTGAAAATAACCCCAAAATTGTCGAAATAATTGCTAACTATCATAAGATGCCAATCAAGGAATGGGAATTTTATTTTACAACACAAGCTGTTCCATTATTAAAGGAAAACATCAAATTATCCTATTTATATTTATTTCTCAACGTTATTAAATGTCTCAAAACCAACTATTTTGTTTACATTTATTTTGCTTTCGATCAATTTTTCAATCATTGGAACTTTGATAAAAATGAAGAAACACTCAAATACCAAATGTCAAATTTAATATTGTGTGGGCGAATTAATGAATTTATTAAAAAAATGGATTTGGATGAATTGTATGATTATGTTACCAAAGAGATTACAGATATGTATTATTCACGTGGTGGTTTAACTGTCTTTCTTACACAATTATTAATAGAACAAAAATATAAAAATTCTTTTATTGAATTTATTAACAATATAATCAATTTTGTTTTTGAAAATCCAGATTTGGATTTTTACACAAAACGACAGATTATCGATTTCTTATATAGCAACATCAGCACCACATCTGGTTATAAATTATCTCGTTCATACAAAATAGTACATTCATACGATTATCAAAATAAAGAGCCTATTTTATTGAACCCAAATTTCAATCCGACATATTGCAAAAAATTTGAAGACAGCGAATTTTATAAGACAATATCATCCGAAATTGATTCAATCGATAATGAAAATGATAAAATAATTATGTTGTATTATTTGAGTGTCATTTATTATTGTTTGAATTATCTTGAAGAATTTAATGACAAATCAAAGTACATATCTATTTACAATCTTGTGTCCAGTTATGTCTTGAACAACAAAAATGAACAAAATATCAATTTGTCAGATGGTTTGTTCTTGATTATTCGAGATATTTGCTTAAGTATACAAATTGAAGAGGAGAAGAATTTCCAAAAATTCTCCAATTATTAATCTTTGAAAAAGTATTTATGAATCAGTCGCAAGACTGATTCTTTTATTTGCGGGACATCCAATTCACGTCCTTTCAATGTTGAAATAATTGTGAAAGGATCGATGCATTTATTGTCAGCGAAAGGAACGATGTATTCCATCTCTTGAATTATATTTTGCTTATCAAATTTTTGTAAATTATAAGGGAGATTATTTTGACGAATTTGTCCTTGTATCAAAGGATTATTATCTTCTTTCAGTATGGCAGAAATATTATAACGGTTGTATTTGAACTCTTTATCAAGATATGCCATTGCAGAAAAAGATGCCAAAGGCAGTTCTGAAACAAATTTGTTTGTGAAAAATTGTCTGACTATAGGCGATTGAAATTTGCTGATTAAATTAAGTAGATCCTTCTCATCTAAATCAGATAAATCGATAAATTTTCTTTGATTATCATATTTAGTTATATTTAGATAAAGTCTTTCTATTTGATCAAAAGCTCTAGCAAATGAAGTATGAGGAATATTCAATGTTTTTGTCAAATAGGTGATAGGATAAACACCGCGTCCTAAAGTTAATGCGTAGCAAAGAATCTGCTGAGCACGCATACCTAATTTATTTATCGGTTCAAACTCACGCTTGGATTGATTTTCAACAAATCTATGGGCAGTTTCTTCAATACAAGTGTACATAAAAGGTAAATAAATTAACCTATCTTCTATTATGAATGGAATATGTTGACTCAAAAGTTCATTTTCTTTAACTGAATATGATGATTTAAGATAAAAACAACAATTCAGTTTCAAAGTGCTTTTTGACAAATCTAAGATTTTTTGAAAATCGTTAGCTCTGGCAAAACTTCTTGGAAAACTAACAACAAAATCAACTCCATCAAGGGTCCATTTTTCAAAACGGAATCTCTCCAAATAAGATTTGAAACACTCTTCCTCATCTAAAGATTTCTTTGTTATCAAAGTGTTCAATCTGTTTTCAACATAATTATTCATATTTTTATTTTAGCAAACTTAAATTTATCCAAAATAAGTTATTTAAATCATGTTTAAAACTGAAATATGTTAAAAATTTTTAATCCTTGTATTTGTTATAATCTCAACAAAGGTGAGATTATGATTGAGATTAAAAATTTAACAAAAAAATACGGTGATTTTAATGCCGTTGATAATATATCTTTCAAAATAAATGATGGTGAAATTTTTGGTTTTCTTGGACCAAATGGTGCAGGAAAATCAAGCACAATTAAGATGATCACTGGAATAAATAAAATTACTAGTGGGGAAGTCTTAATAGATGATATCAGCATTGAAAAAGATCCTTTAAAATGTAAACAGAATATCGGCTTTGTATCAGACAACGTTGATGTCATGCTGAATTTGACCGGTTTGGAATATCTTTCATTCATCGCAAATATCTATAATTTAGATGAAAAAATTGCCAAACAAAGAATGGTAACTTTGACTAAACAATTTGAAATATTCGATGATTTGAACAACACTATCTCATCTTATTCGCATGGTATGAGACAGAAGATCTGTGTATGTGGCGTTTTACTTCACAATCCAAAAAATTGGATTTTAGATGAACCTATGACAGGGTTGGATCCACACTCAGCTCATACACTGAAACAGATGATGAGAAAACACGCCAATGAAAATAACACCGTTTTCTTTTCAACGCACGTTTTGGAAGTAGCACAAAATTTGTGTGACAGAATTGGTATTATAAACAAAGGTAAAATGTTATTTGTCGGAACATTGGATGAGTTACAACAAACTAACGGCAATCTCTCTTTAGAAGAGATTTTCTTAAATATGACGGAACAAAAATAGTATGAGTATCAATAGTAGTAAAGATGATATTGAGATTGTTACATCTTCCAATTTAGAAGATAAATTGTCAATAGATGAAAACAATTTGACAACAGAAGAAATTGAGAAGTTATGTGATAGTATTAAACATAAGAAAAAATCACAGTTTAAAGCTTTGCTTTATACCGATTTTGTTATGCTTAATACAACAAAAAGAAAGAAAAACGATGCTAAAAAACGATCTAACCCTTTCTTGGTGTACTTTTTTATCGCGTTAGCTGTTTTTATCAGCAGTTTGTTTTACAGCATTTACCCTATAGTAATTGAATATTTATCAGAGAAAACATTGCCAGCACAATCTATGGATTATCAGAATTTTTTGGTTCCATTGTTGATGGCTATTATATTAGTACCCTCTTACTTTATCATGGATAAAAAATTTGATGTTATTCAAGCGATGCCAATTAAACCATATACGCGAATTGGTGTTAAGTTACTATTATCTTTTCTTTATATATTCCCAATTACATTAATTTCATTTTTGATTGCTACATTGGGTCAAATTGTATTAGGTTTAACACCGGCTATTTTATTAACTGATATTTTGTTCTCTTTATTATTTTCCATGATCGGTGTTAGTTTGGTTTATAACGTTTTTATCGTTGTTTCAAAAATTTTCAAAAAGAATCTTCTTATTATTATTTTCACATCTTTAATTTCATTAATTGTTATTGGAATTTACCCTATATTGTCATATATTGATTTGCAGAATTTCAATTCGACAAGTTTGAATGTTCCATTCAATTTGTTCTTCACATTTAATAACTCTACTTATTCGTTCAATTTGTTCTATATTTTCAATTATTTTGATATCAGTACTTTGTTCATGTTTTTGATCTTTCTTGGCATTTTGATTATAAATATCTTTTTCACTTTCATTTTGACAAAAACTTTGTATTTCAAAACTATCAACAAAGATTCCTATTTTAAAAAGAAGAAAAAGACGATGTCAGATGATGTAAAGATCAAAAAATACAAATCAGATAGTAGTCTTCTATTCTCTTATCATGTTAAAAACGTCAAAAAGAATGTCAATCTGTTACTACAAGTATCCGGATGGATCAGCTTTTCTATTTTCTTCATCATCGCTTGTGTTCTTTTTGGTTTATATGTAAGCAAAGGTAAAATTCCTTTTGTCACGAAGGATTTCAGTTTTGCATTCTTAACATATGTCATCAGTTTATTCAGTTGCTCACCTTTGTTGGTTATGCAAGCAGCGACAGTTATATCACGAGAAAGCAAAAATATGCTATTTATAAAATCTTTGAAAATTGATTTTAGAAAATATATTTTGACAAAAGTATTCTGGGAATCATTACTTCCTTCAATACAAGCAATATTGATGTATATGATTGTTGGAATGATCTTCTATATTCCAATTTCAGTTTTTGTTATTTCGATTCTTTCAATACCATTTTTAATCTTCACCTTATACAGTTTGATAGCGATGATAGATTTTGCCAAACCGCATTTGTACATCGATGAAGAAACTTCAATTATTCAAAACAATTTAAATATCTTTTTAGGGTATTTGATTGTAATTGGTGTATGTTTACTAATAGCATCTTTAAGTATCTATGAGTTGGTATTTAATCTTGTCATAGGTTTGTTCTCATTAGAGCATCTTTATCAACTTGTTATATACCAATTGGTTGTAACTATATTTTTAGCTGTGATCTTTGTTGTTACAGCTTTGATTTGTTACAAGTTCGTTGTAAAATTCTTTATTAGAAAATGGGAAGGATATAATGTTTAGTCATGTTCAATTTTCTTGTAAAAAAATGTATTAAAGATTATCAGAATACTCAAGATCCACTTGTAAGAGCTAAATATGGTTATTTAGGAGCTACCTATGGACTTGTTGTAAATATCTTCTTAGTTATTTTTAAAGTTACAGTCGGACTTATTTTTCATTCTTTCGCTTTGATAGCCGATGGATTGAACAACCTTTCTGATTGTATGAGTAATTTTATATGTATTTTCGGATTCAATCTCTCAAAAAAACCAGCTGATAAAAAACACCCTTACGGGCATCAGAAGATCGAATATATCGCATCTTTGATGATTTCCTTCGTCATTTTAGGTCTTTCTATATTAACTGTATATCAAGCCTCAACTGATATTTATGAATTTTTCAGTGCTGAAAATTTCAGCTGGTTTATTCAACCATACAGCCAGACAGAATTGATATTAACTCCTATTGTTTTATCTGTCAGTATATTATTGAAATTATCGATGGTGAGATTTTCCTTCTTTTTAGGTAACAAGATAAATTCTTTATCTTTGAAAGCTATCGGCAAAGATAGTTTGAACGATGTTATTTTGACAAGTTCTATTCTTTTAGGCTTCATAATAACATGCTTCACACATATCTCATTTGATAGTTATTTAGCAATTTTAGTTAGTGCTTTTGTTTTCTACAGTGGTATCAAAGTTTTCTTGGATGCTTCCAACCAGTTGATAGGATTAGCCCCTGAGAAAGAATATGTTGAACAATTAGTTAAAAACATAAAATCCTTCAAAGGTGTTCTAGGTGTTCATGATTTGGAAATTCGTTCATACAATGAAGCTAGTTTCTTCGGTTCTGTTCATATTGAAGTTGATGAAACTATGTCACTTGTCGATGCTCACAGTTTGATGGATGACATTGAGCATTATGTCAAAATTAATAACAATATAAATTTGGTAACACATGTTGATCCTATCTCCGTGAATAACAAAAAAGCAGACATTTTCAAAAAGAGAATTGCAGAATTACTAAATGAATATGACAAGAACATCAACTTCCACGACTTCAGACTTGTTGTGACTAATGAATTTATCAAAGTAATCTTCGATTGTTTAGTTGATATTTCAAAAGAGAACCTTTCTAAAAAAGAAAGACGTGCTCTCAACAAGATGGGTTACATGGAATATTTGCATAAATATAAAATTGAAATAACAAATTACTTGGAGGAAAAATACAAACAAAAGCAATTTGAAGACTACGAGATTGTCGAATTTGTAGTGAATGTGGAACCTAAAGAGAGCTACATTCTAAGTCAGATAGAACAATAACAAAATCACAAATATGATAAAATTAATTAGGTTTAAAGAGGTTAATATATGGAAAACAACACACTTTTAGATGAGCAAAAAGAACTTGATCAAATAATCAACAGAAAGAATAAACTTCAAACATACAAAGAATTGAATATCGATCCTTTCGGTCAAAAATTTGAGGTTACATATCACGCCAGTGATATTTTTGAGAAGTTCAAATATTTGAAAGAGGAAGAAATTTGTGAAATCGAGGAGATTAAGATTGCTGGAAGAATAGTCTCACTTAGAAAGATGGGTAAAGCAAGTTTTTTCCATATCAAAGATAAAAGTGGAAAAATCCAATGTTACATCAAGATGGATGTTGTTGGAGAAGAAAATTACAAACTCTTTAAAATGGCTGATTTAGGTGATATTGTCGGAATCAATGGACATGCCATGAAAACCAAAACAGGTGAGATCACAATAAGAGTTAGCAAATTTACTCATCTTACCAAAGCTCTTCGTCCAATTCCTGATAAATTCCACGGTTTGAGTGATATTGAAATCCGTTCCAGAAAAAGATACCTTGATTTAATCTCAAATGAACAGAGTATGTACATTGCCACAACTCGTCCTAAAATTATCCGTTGCTTGCAAAGTTTTTTGGATAACCTTGGTTACACTGAAGTTGAAACTCCTGTTTTCAACTCAATTTTAGGTGGCGCTAGTGCTCGTCCTTTCATCACACACCATAACGCATTGAATCAAGACTTTTATTTAAGAATCGCAACCGAGCTTCCACTTAAAAGATTGTTGGTCGGTGGAATGGAGAGAGTTTATGAAATTGGTCGTTTATTCAGAAATGAAGGTATAGACCAATCACACAACCCAGAATTTACAACTGTCGAACTTTATCAAGCTTTCGGTGATTTATCTGATATGATGTGGATAGCTGAAAATTTGATAAGAACTTTAGCACAAAAAATAAGAAACTCAACAACTATCGAATGGGGTGGAAATCAAATTGATGTTTCTAAACCATTCAAGAAAGCTACAATGGTTGAACTTATTAAAGAGAAGATAAATGTTGATTTTATCAAAGTTAAAACTGATGCTGAGGCTTTGAAACTTGCTAAGAAATATGATGTTCCTGTTGAAAAGCACTTCACATATGGACATGTTGTCAACGCATTTTTTGAAAAATATTGTGAGGAAGATTTGATTCAACCTACTTTCGTCATGGGACATCCAATAGAAATATCACCTTTGACCAAGAAGGATAATAAAGATCCTCGTTTCACACAACGTTTTGAACTTTACATTAACAAAAAAGAAATTGCAAATGCATATACAGAACTTAATGACCCGATCGATCAAAAAGAAAGATTCCTTGAGCAACTTCGTGAGAAAAACAAAGGTAACGAAGAAGCCAATGAGATGGATGAAGATTTTATCGAAGCGTTGGAATATGGTATGCCTCCAGCTGGTGGTATGGGAATCGGTTTAGATCGTTTGATCATGTTCTTAACTTCAACAGAACAAATTAGAGAAGTTATTTTATTCCCAACATTGAAGCATAAACAAGCAAAATAAAATTAATATATATATATATAAATTCTAATTGTAAGTAAGCAACTTAATAAAAATTTGTTAAGTTGCTTATTTTAATATAGTTTTACAATCATCTAAATAAGGTTTGATGATAGTTTTAAATGTCTTTATTGGATCTTTTAAATTGCGATTGACAAGATCATCGAAAGTATGTTGAGAAAAGCCGGAAATCTGGAAACAATTTGTATCATCTATTGTAAATGAGAACATTCTTTTTTTACCGCAGACATTCCAAAAAACTACATCAGGTAGTTTAAGTTTGTTTTTAGAAAATAATTCTCTGAAAGTGGAATAAGTATTTTTATTTTCATTTGCCAAATCAAATTCCATATCAGAAATAATGACTACTGTATCGATCACTTTGTCTTTTTTGTTACCATTTGACTTACTGATATATTCAAATATCGCATTGTAAACACCTTCGATATTTGTAGTTCCTGGATCAAAATGTTCTTCGCACACATCTATTTTCTCTTGCAATGATTTACAGTTTGATAAATCAACAATCTCTGGTTTTGTACTAAAGGTCATAAATTTATCTTTGAAAATTCCAGAATTCATCTCAGAAAACAAAATAGCTAAACTTGTAGCAACTGAATAAGGTAAACCTCTATTGCTGAGCATTGAACCACTTCCATCACGGCAAATTAATATATTTTTCTTTGTTTTTCTTTTTGGAATACTGTTCCAAAGTTGTTCAAAATAACTTGATTTATTTTTAAATTCCTCAGAATTTCTATAAATTGTACTTCTGTTCATCAACAAATTTGAATAGTTTTTGACAATTTCATATGGATATAAATTAGATGAATTCAAAGCTTTACCTGTTTTTGAATCTTCTATAAATTTAGTGAATCTTTCCAAATCTTTTTTATAAAAAGCTTCACGATATTTGAAAAAAGCTCTTGAAGGTACATGACTATAGTCGAAAGTGTAATCTCCTACTCGCAATCTATTTTCAATCAAATCGAGTTTTTTTCTAAGTTTAGACAAAAGTTTTCTGTACTCAACATATTTTAAATTTAAAGCATTTGATAAAATTTTAGCATCATTACGAGTTTTATTATCACTAGCATTGATAGAAGGAAGCCATTTTGCTAAAAGTGAGATATTTTCTTTTTTAGCTAAATCTTCTTCTAATTGTTTTCTAATATATTGAACAACATCTTTTTCTAATGGGGAGTCAAGATATATTAAAAGGTCATCATACCTTCCGTATTTACATATAAATCGGATGATATTTTTAGCAACTTTTGAATCATTGAAGATTAAATTTTCCAAACATATTCTAAAAATTAATCTTTCACCCATACCGTTATGAATATCACGTAAATAAAATAAAGTTTGTAATGTTTGGAGTTTATTTTCACTATATGCCTTGATAAAGTAATCCAATACTTTAAAAGTTATCAAATTCAAATCTGAAGATGAGCCTCGGATTCCGCCTGCTACTGAGAAAAAATCAAAGACACGATTTTTTGTTGTTTCATACTTATCTTCAAACTTTACAATATTCTCATAGTTTGAGTATCTCATACTTAACCTCACTTAATAAAAAAACACTCAATAGAGTGTTAAACAAAGTACATTTAATACCAATTAGGTATGAAAAAATTGCTGTATGTACTTTTACTATTAGTTAGTTTAATTTATTTGAGTGTCTTTGTAAACAACCTTTATTGTCCAAATTGTTTATACAATCAATTATTGTTTTACTTAAACATTTTTAGAATTAACATGTGTATGCAAATATATAAACCAATCTTAAAAATTAATTTGAAATTGTTTTCTTTAATTTTCTCATTTATTTATTAAAAACTATCAAATCTTTTTCTTGATATTTTTTCAAAAATTCTTTGTAATCATCCATATAAAAATCATATGGTAACAATAAAAGTTCGTTAGAGATATTCCTATCAAAAATAACAGGTAAAAACAATTGTTTGAAAATAATTTCCGGATAATGCTTTGAATCTATGAAAGTTGAGCAACAATACAAAAGTATGTTTTTATCATTTTTCACTTCATAGAACTTCGGTGTTTCTTCCTCTGAAAACAAAATATTGTAAAACTCTTGTTCTTTCCTACTCACATTACTTGTAGATGCATTCAGTTCATTTTCGATGAAATTATCAGCTAAATTAGCTAAAACTGTCGGATCACTTATAACACTTTTCATAGGTGAAAAAAACATATTCACCTTATACATATCCAATTTATTCTCTTTTACAAATCTTTTGTAAACATATGCGTAACCAAGTTTCACATCTTTATTGAAAAGCTTTTTCCCAGAATGCAATTTCAAATTCAAAAGATAAAATAATTTCTCTCTTACAGTTCTATATGGGAAAAAATCATCTATATCTTTCTTTTCCAATTTTTCAACTTTTTTTGCGAATTCATCAAAGAACTCTTTTAATAACTCTGAATAAGTCAGACTTTCATAATTTACCATGTTTAAATTATAAATTATTGTTTATTTGTTTTTAAAATCTCATATAGGAATTAAATGATATAATTTTTATTAGTTTATGGAGGTTTTATATGGAACTAAACCTATTAGAAGTTAAAAAAATCTTGAACGAAGGTTTAAAAACAGGAGCTGATTTTGCTGAGTTATTTGTTGAAGACACCAAAAAATCAAATTACGTTTTATTCAACAAAAGAATTCACAACATCTCTAAAGTTAAAACACAAGGTGTCGGAATAAGATTGATCAAAAACGATTCTGAAATATACGGAAGTATCGCCTCATTCGACACTAAAGAAATCTTAAAATTAACCAAAAAATTAGCCTCCAACTTTCAAGGCAAACAAACATTCTTTGTTAGAAACATAAACAAAGAGGAATACTCATCTATTCCAAGTGATGTTGTTTCGCATGATAGTTGGACAACAAGTGAGAAACTTGATTACCTTAAAAAGGCTGAAAAATACATCTACGATTATTCAAGTGAAATTTCAAACGCGAGACTCGTTTTATCTGAGACAGATTCAAAAATCGTCATCTATAACTCCCAAGGTAGACAGATAAACAACGAAAAAATATCCACAAGAGTAGCATTTGTTGCTATTGCATCAAACGGAAGTGAATTTGAAGATAGCAGTTTCTCACCTGGCATCAGCGGTGGATTAGAGCTTCTCAACTCATTTGATCTTAAAACTGAATGTGAGAAAATTAGCAAAGAAGCTATCGAATTATTGCATGCTCCTTACTGTCCAAGTGGTGAGATGACAGTCATATTAGGCAACAAATTCGGTGGTGTTTTATTCCACGAAGCCTGTGGTCACCCACTTGAGGCTTGCTCCATTGCAAGAAAACTCTCAGTTTTCTCAAATAAACTTGGAGAGAAGATTGCCTCAGATGTTGTAACAGCTATCGATGATGGTACCATCGAATCCAAATATGGTTATATTAGTGTCGATGATGAAGGTAACAAACCTACCCGTAATGTTCTTATCAAAAATGGTATTTTAAACAACTACATGATCGATAATTTATCATCCTCGATGCTTATCAAACAAAATCAAGGCGTTGATAAAGAGAAGTTTGCTCCAACAGGAGCCTGCCGTAGAGAGTCATATAAATACAGACCTACTACAAGAATGACCAACACATTCATCGATAATGGTGAGTCAACACTTGAAGAGATGATCAAGAAAACCAAAAAAGGTTTGTACTGTGTCAGCTTCACCGGTGGACAAGTCGACCCATCAACTGATAAATTCAACTTCACTGTTTCAATGGCTTATTTAATTGAAAATGGTGAGATTAAAAATCTTGTCAAAGGTGCTGGATTGATAGGCTATGGTTATGAGATTTTAAAAAAGATCGATATGGTTGGAAATGATTTGGAATTAGCACCTGGTGTTTGTGGTGCTTCCAGCGGTTCAATCCCAGTCACAGTCGGTCAACCAAGTTTAAGAATTTCATCCATCACAGTTGCAGGTGAAGGTAATTAAGGAGTAATATATGGCAATTAATAAGAAAATTTTCGATACATTGATTAAAAAGGCAAGTGAAAGTGGTATTCAAGCTATTTCATGTTCATACAATCAAACAAAGAACCAATCTCTTGAATTCACCAACGCTAAGATTGATGGAACAGATATCTCAGTTAACAATTCATTCTCTTTCAAAGCATTAGTCAATGATAAAATCGGTGTATATGTCGTTGATTTTTACGATGAGTCGATGATCGATGATGTAATTTCAACACTTATCGATCTTTCAAACTACGGAAAAGAAGGAAAGATCGAATATTTCACCAAAGAGGAAAGCAAATTTAAAAATTTGAAACTTTACAACAAAACGGTTGCTGAAACCCCAATTGAAACATTGAAAACTATGGGTTATGAACTTTCAAACAAGATTAAATCAAAATGCCAGCTTGTCGAAACCACAAGCGTATCTTTGGAAACAAAAGAGATGGAATCATTGTATGTCAATTCATTAAATACACACTATTATGACCACGCTACCGAATCATCTGTTGTTGTTTCTGCTACTTTCAAGCAGGATGATTTAGTCAAATCATATTATGAATATGAACAAACACCAGATGAAATCACTTCTATCAACACCGATAAGATGATTCAAAGTTTGGTCAAAAATGGTATGGATGAATTGAAATCTGAAAAGATCAAAACAGGGCAATACAAAGTGATCCTCTCTTATCAACCAATCTCAGTTATCCTTTTAAATGCGATAGATCATTTAAGTGGTGAAAGATTAACAGAGAATACATCAATATTCAAAAACTGTTTCAACAATGAAAGTGTCCTTTCCAAAAAATTGACAGTGAGAACCGATTCATCCACACGTTCTTTAACAACCGAAGTCGCTGATGTTGACCACCGTCCTATCAAAGACAAACAGTACATCATCAAAAATGGTGTTTTGCAAACTCCTATGTACGACAATGAGTACGCCTTGAAAAACAACACCACTTCAAACACATTAGTCGGTGCTTCATACAGGATGAAGGAAGGTAAAGAATCCTTTGAAGAAGCTATCAAAAATATCAAAAAAGGCATATATGTACAGAGAATCTCAGGATTAAATTCCTCAATGAATCCTTTGACTTTGAGTTTCTCTTGTCCTTTTGAAGGTTACTATATCGAAGACGGTAAATTAACTCACAAGATCAATCTTTCAATGATTAGTGGTAACTGCAAGGATATTTTGAAGAACATCACAAAAGTTTTGAACCAAACTTCAGATAAGTACAATATGTTTGCTTGTGAAGTTGTGGTAAACAAAGTTTCCTTCACATCAAAGTAAATACATAAAAAATATAAAAGATAAAATTAAAACTCGCAACCTGGTTGGTTTGCGAGTTTTTTATTGTTCTTTACTTAAATAATATTCCCTATTAACCGAAAGATTTCGCGCAGTTTTGGAATCTTGATAACAACTTGCAATCAACAAAACAAAGAAGAACAAATTAGCATCGAAGAAAGTTTGACTAATCAAGCCAAATAAATTTAACATCAATATAATCAAAAAGACATTCCATTTGATCGATGTTTTCTTGGTGAAACACAAAAAATAGAAGTTTACATAATGACCTATGTATGTCAATAAACCAAACGAGCCTGAGTAAACTAAACAAGTTAAAATATCATTGTGAAAACTTTGTAAATAACCGTATTTATCAATAATACCGATACTACTTCTGCCGATCAATGGATTTTCCTTTATCATGATGGCTGCATCATTATATATCTGGCTGTATTTGTTATTACCAAAATTCAGCAAAGTGAAAGTATCAACAACATGGTCCAAAAATGAACTGTTAAAAACCAACATGAAAACCAAACTTATAACAACAAAACTCAAACTGAACAAATAAACATACGGGCCTGCTTTTTTGTAACTTCTGAAAGATATCAAAATAATTGGTATTGTGAAGAATAATACTCCAAATATAGTGACATCACTGAATAACAATACCATACCTATCAAACAAACGATAAAGTAGAAGAAGAACCACCATTTCTTCCTGTAAATAGAAACACCTATCAAAGATAAACTTATCATACAAACCAAACTTACGATGTTTTTACTTGAATTACCCAAAATATCGATATAACTTAAACTTACATCGAAAATTTCCTTAGGATTCATCATATAATAAGTTGCAATTTCCAAAAATAAACAAACTGAAAAATACCCGACAACATCGCAGAATTTATCAAACATCCCTTTCTCAGCGAACAATGTTGATAAGAAAATATAAACAATAAGTAGTGCCATCAAAATAACTGTATACTCAAAATCAACGCCATTACTTAAATTGTTCGACAAATAAAAAATCAAATTACTAACTAACATCAAAACAACCAATACTAAAACTGGGTAGAACAATTGACCGATGATAACTTTTATTCTGTTCAAAAACAAATAAAGTAGAACTGAGATAAAAACAGATGCATAAGAGATTATCATCGTCAATGATAAACTTAAAACTTTATAATCAACATTGTTGTTGGCTAAAAGTGGAAAAGTGATCAAATAAAGGAAAATTTTAGCATCGTTTAAGATAATCGGAACACAACATATCAAAACGATAAATACGACATAAACAATATCGAAAAATGGTATCAACCAACTGAAAAAAGTCATTATTATAAAACTTACAAAAATAAGTGGTGTGTTGACAAATCTTTTCAAAAAAACTTTTAAGTTGTAATACATAACTATTTAATTATCTTATTTATTAATCAAAAAATAAACTTTATTGAGAATTTGCAAGCAATACAATAAGCCATTTTTTATATTTAACTTTAAAATGTTAATAGTGATTGTAGGCTTTTTGAAAATAATTTTATCTATCAACTTTTAAAATCATTTTCATTTTTGCAAAACAAAAATCAAAATTTAAAATCTATCTACACTCCTCTATTAAAATTAAAAATCTGTTTTTACAATCCCATTTTTCTTGTTTAAAAAACCGATTTTTCACCTTTTTTCAACCCTTATAAAAACGCTTTCAAAAAAAATTGATATTGATATAATATATAAGTAAATTAAATAAGGAGCAAAGCGTATGGAAAATCAAAACTCTAATCCAACACTTGAAAAAATCACCCAAGTAAGTGAACACAATTATAACGCTTATACTGATGCCAAAACTAAAGTTGAAGAAAAAGTTTATGTAAGTGAATTAAGAAAAGTTACCAAAATCAATACCAAACTTTCTTCAAAGCAAGACAGTTTATTAAAACAGAGAGAAAAATACCGTAAAGCTGTTAAAGAGAGTAAAGATCAAATTATCACCTCTTCACATGAACAAGAGAAGATCAACGAATTACGTTTGCAAATCTCTCAAAGATTGAAAGATATCGATCGTGAAAATCCTAACGTCAAACAGTTCTTAACTACAGTTGAACAATTAACACTCCACAGAGAAGATTTCACTGTTCCAGAATTGATCATCGTCAAGAAAGTCAGCGAATATTCTCCAATCGATGAAAAATACATCAATTCATTGAAAAAGACAAACGCTCACGTTTTAGATAAGATAAACGCTGTTAAAGAAGATTGTGAAGTCATCAAAGAATTGAAGCAATTATGTGTTAAATATGTCACTTTGATAGATGAGACCATTTCTAAATCTTGTCAAAAACTCGCTAGTTTGATTAATCCTAAAATTAAAGAGAACGAAGAAATTTCAGCTGAGATTAAAAACATCAAGCAAAGCATTGAAAAAATTTCAACTGAGGAAGAGTACAACAAGATTCCTCAATTGACCAACAAATGCTTCAAAACTCTCTTAGAGAAAGAGAAGAAAAACTCCTTATACATTGAAAATCTCAATTATGTTGAGAAGAGAAACCTTACAAAATTTATAAAACAACAAATAAAAGCTTTTGAAGAGGAAAAATACACTTACACTCCAAAAGTTAATTTGGAAGCCACAACACTTTCAAACAACAAGACAACTTTGTTGATTGAAACTGATAAATACAACACCGTTAAACGTTTATACAGTGAAATCAGAGAAAGAAGAAAATACTTGCATGTTATCGAAATAATCGAAAAACACTTACAAGAAAATTCTTCAAACATTGTCATCACAAAGAAAATTATCAATGAATACAAAGAATTCCATAAAAAATACGAGCTTTTAAAAACTAAGAAGGAAAAAGCAAAATTCGAACACGAACTTTATGAATCCTTATTAGCATTCGAAGAGAAATTTATCTCTGATTTAACAGAATCTGTTGTCGCAGTTAGAGATAAGATCTTCGCTCAGAAGAATGATTTACACAAACAACAAGTATCTGAAGTTGAATCTTTGAAAAACACAACCGAGAACAATTCTCAAACAATTCAAATCACTCCTGAAATCAAACAAAAATTTGACAATAAAGAGACAGTTATTCAAAATTCAATCAATGAACTTTCAAGAAAACTTGTCACAACAAAGATCCTTGAAAAAGAACCCACTTCAATGCTCGAAGTTTACAATTTTGCGACTGAAGTTAATAGTGTTGTCATCGCTTTGTTAAGACAATATTCTTCATTAAGTCAACTTAAGAAATACAAAGATATCTTATTTGAAACTAAGAATGAGTTCTTGGCAAAATACGAAGCTTTGAAAGTCAAATACAAATTGCAATTTGAGATTGACACATATTTAACTGAAGCAAAGAATAAGAAGAACATCGAAGAACTCACTTTGAAATACACCAACAAAGATAAGAAGTACCTTGAAACTGAAAAGAGAATCCGTGAAAATATCGCTTACTACAAAGAGAACGTTCATAAAGATTTCAAAGGTAAGAAGATCGAAAAACAATACAACAAATTGACTAAAGTTCAGCACTTCACCAACTATTACAGAGATGAATTGCAAGTTTGCATCGATTATTTGAATTTATCTAAGGAAAATACTTTAAGTGAAATTAAATATACTTATGATAAACATAATGAGAAGCTTGAAGACTTCCACAAATTTATCGAGTATCAACTTGAAGGTGGTCATGAATATGCCAAAAAGATGATGATTTTATATCATAACAACAACGAAATCTTAAATGGCGTTAAGAAAGTTTACAACAAATTTGAAACAATTGTCTCTAACGAACTTAATAACACCCGTAGCGATGCTAATTATTCAACAAGTGTCTTCAAACAACTTGAAGCAAAGATTGAAAAACATCGTGAAACATTCAATTTAACAAGAAATCTCCAAGGCAGAGCCGTTAAAACTCGTAAATTCTCAAAGAAGAGAACAACATTAAATAGAATTAAACGCGCATTCGTTTTGATCGCTTCCTGCTTAGGTTTAGGTTTGATTGAATTCATCCTTCCAAGCTGGTGGGTAGGTTTGATTGTCGGAGCTGTCTTAACAATAATTTTCGAAATCATCTCATTTTACACTTCACCTATCAACTATGTTGAATTTGATAGTGAAAAGAACATCATCACATATACAAAACATGGTGAGAGAGCCTTCTTCTTCAAGAACACCGAAATCATCAACTACTCAATCGAAGTATTTCCAGCCAAGTTAAGAAATATCTACAAGTCAAAGATTGTTTTACAAGTTGAAACAGGATCAGATGTTTACCAATTCACCTATTTTGATCCGATCAACTCCGAATTCGTTATCAATGACTACATAGACAAGATATTGAATCAACCGAAAAATGATCTTCCATTAAAAGAGGATTATGTAACCACAAAAGCATAAATATTTAAAAATAAATATTTCACAAGCCCAAGAAGCAATTTCTTCTTGGCTTTTTTCTAAAAGGAGGAAAATATGCTAAGAATTTTAAGATGCCTTAAAAAAGTTTGGTGGCAGATAGCTTTAACTGTTGTTTTCTTGGTCTGTCAAGTAGTTTGCGCTTTGTTCATCCCTGATCAGATGAAAAACATCTCCACTTACATTCAAAATCAAGAGTTGAATATGATTTGGAAGATGGGTGGTACGATGTTACTTTATGTCCTTGGCTCAACTGTGAGTGCTGTTTTAGTCAGTTATTTCTCTTCAGCTGTTGGTACAATTTTCGCCAGAGAGCTTAGAAAGGACATCTTCAAAAAGGTCAGTTCAATCTCATTGACCGAGTTTGATGCAATCGGTGTTTCATCCTTGATCACAAGAACAACAAACGATGTCACACAGATTCAACAAGCCATTTTGATGGGTTTAAGAATCATCATTCAAGCCCCATTAACCTTGATAATCGCCATTATCATGATCACGGTGCAATTTGATCCAACAACAATTTGGGTTTTATGTATCTCCGCACCTTTATTAGTCATTTTAATTTTGGTTATTTTATTCAAAGCATTGCCTTTGATCAAATCCATGCAGAAGAAAATTGATCGTACAACATTAGTATTAAGAGAAAATTTAACCGGTGTTAGAGTTATCCGTGCATTTGATAAACAACAGAAAGAATCTATCAAATTCAACGAAGCCAACAAAGATTTGACATTTGTCAATATCAAAGCAAACAGATATTTCGGTTTGTTATCACCTGCAATCACATTCATTATGAACATCACTTATTTAGGTGTTTTCTTCATCGGATTTTTATCCTTCAATGGTGATTCATTCGAAGCATTCATAATAAGTTTCTCCCAAGTCATGGCTGTCGCTCAATACATCATGCAGATCATGATGGCTTTCATGATGTTCGCTATGATATTTGTCTTCTTGCCACGTGCTAGTGTTTCAGCTAGCAGAATCAATGTTGTTTTGGATTTACCAATTCCATATGAGAATTTTGAAATCTCCCCTGAAGTTTTAGAACAATTAAATAAAAAACACGGTTATTTGGAATTCGAAAATGTCAGTTTCAAATTCCAAGATAGTGAAGTTAACACAATAGAAAATATATCTTTCAAATGTGAACCTAATAAAACAACCGCTATCATCGGTTCAACAGGTTCAGGTAAATCTACCATCATAAATTTGATTCCGAGATTCTACGATGCTACAGAAGGAAAAGTTATGTTGAACGGTGTCGATTTAAAACAAATCCCAGGTTATGAAATAAGAAATAGAATAAGTTTTGTTCCACAGAAAAACCTTCTTTTCAAAGGTACAATCAAAGAGAACATGCTTTTCGGTAACCCAAACGCCACTTCTGAAGATATTGAAAATGCTTTAGCGGTTTCTCAATCAACATACTTTGTCAACAATAAACCGCAAGGAATTGACTCAGAAGTTGCCCAAGGTGGTACAAACTTCTCCGGTGGTCAAAGACAAAGATTATGTATCGCTAGAGCTTTATGTAAGAAATCAGAAGTGTACATTTTTGACGACTCTTTCTCAGCGTTGGATTTCAAAACAGATGTCAAAGTTAGAACTGCTTTGAAATCTTATATAAAAGACGCCGCTGTCATAATTGTCGGACAAAGGGTGTCTTCTATTATGGATGCTGACAATATCATCGTTTTGGATGAAGGCAAGATTGTCGGTCAAGGGACACATTCAGAGCTTATCAAGAGCAACAAAGTCTATCAGGAGATCGTCAAGTCACAACTGGACCCAGATGAAGTTGAATCTACGATCAAACTTACATCAAGTTTAAAGGAGGCAGCTTAATATGAATAAATATTTAACTGAATCTTACATTTTAAAAGAGATCGAGAATTTGAAAGTTAAAATTCAAAAGTTGGAACATAAAGTCTCTTCTAATTTAGAATATGAGAACAATTTACGTTCTAAAAACAACATGGAGAAAGTAAGTGAAGTAACAAAACTTGAAAAACTCCCACATCTAAAAAGAAGCCTCGGTTTGAAATTTGCTAATAACTCCTACAATTACTATCTCAACTGTGGAAAAATTGGTTTTTACAAGAAATTTATTGAAGAGATCAAAAATTCACAAACAAAAGCAGAAGCCAACGATAATTTGAAAAATCGTATCAACTCTTTGAAGAATATCTTGGATAACCAATACGATAATTACACTTATTCTTTGATCGATAACACTATGAAGTTCGACCAAGTCAAACTTCAATCTTATTCAAAATCCCGCCAAAGAAAACATGTTAAACAACTTAAAAGAGTCGAACATAAGATAAACAAATATAAAAATATATTGTTCACTTTGCTTCAAACAAACGATGTTGAGAAATTCCCAAACATCAGTGATATTGAAATTGTCAATTCAAACGATGCCAAACTGACAAAAAATGAAAAAGAAGCTCTCTCTGTCAAAGAAAAGAAGAACAATCAAATTGTAAACACGCTTTATAAATACCATAAGTATGTTTCAACAAAACAAGGTCTTTTAGTTTTTGAAGAGGATATCAAAAAATCCAATCACTTCATTCAATCGAAGATGAAACAACAGAATGTTGTTGAATCTTTATTGAGTGATTACAATTATCAAATCTCAAAATACTACAAAGAAAAGCAAATTCAAAAACTTGAAATTGATAAAAATAACAAACTTTCAATTATCAATACCAAGATCGAAGATTTGAAATTGAAAGATGCGGCAATCGATAAAAATATACTTTCTAAATTAGGAAAAACTCAAAACCAACTTTCTAATAAGATAAATAAATTGGAAGATAAATGTTCAAAAATCGACATTCACAAACAGCAATATAAAGAACTTAAAGTTAAAATTTCCAATTTAAAGGAAAAACAAAACAAAGTTGAAAAAGAGATCGAATGTGTCAAACAAAATCACAATCCTCAAATTCTTGAAAAAATTGATAATTTGATGCTTCAAAAGCAAAAAATTACAAAACAAACAAAAAGATTGCAAGCCAATGCCGGAAGTAAAAAACAAGCATTCTCAAGATTGCTCGGATTACTAAAACCATTTAAAAAATCTTTGATTGCAATCTGCATTGTCATCATTTTCTCAACAATTTTTCAAATCATGATTCCTGTTATGATCAACGTTGTCTTCTCTAATGACTTTTTGATCTACCTTATCAATGCTCAAGGTGTAGTCAATATTCCTAATTTGCTAATTGTTTTCGGTTTGTTCATCCTATTCTACTTGATAGTTTTCGTTTTGAACTTCATGACCGAATTCATCGCTTCAAAATTAGGTGGTCTAATCTCCTACAATTTAAGAAGAAATATCAAAGAGAAGATTGACCGTTTACCTTTGGCATATTTTGATACAACACAAATAGGTGATTTATTAAGTAGGGTTACCAACGACACCGATTTGATTGCAAGTTCAATCCATACTATCATAAGTCAAACAATCAAATCATTCTTCCTATTACTCGGTGTTATTATAGCTATGCTAGTTGTTCAATGGGAATTAGCCTTCATCGCTTTAGGAACAATTCCATTAGCTTTGATCGTTGTTTTTCTTGTCGCTATGAAATCACAAAAAGAATTCGTCAGAGTTCAAAAAATCACCGGCAATCTTAACGCTCAGATTGAGGAAGTCTATTCCGGTTACAAAGTTGTCAAATTGTTCAACCAAGAGACAAATATGAACCTCAAGTTCTCAATTGAAAACACAAAATTGCAAAAAGCTGGATTAAAATCTCAATTCTTATCAGGTTGTATTCAACCTTTATTGAATGCTGTTCACAACGTAGGTTATGTCTTTGTTTGCGTTGTCGGTGGATTACTTGGTGCTATAAACTCAATAGTTTCATTTATGATCTTCCTTAACCTTTTCCAACAACCGATTCAACAGATGGCTCAAATTTCAAATATCTTCCAGCAGACAATAGCCGCCTCTAACAGAGTCTTTGAAGTTTTAGATGCTAAAGAGGAAGTTGAAGATCTTGATAATTCAATCGATGTTGAAAAAGTCGAAGGTTTGGTTGATTTTGAACATGTTGACTTCTCATACAACAAAGAGAATCCTCTTATTCAAGATATGAATTTGAAAGTCAATAAAGGTGATTCAATCGCAATCGTTGGACCAACTGGTGCTGGTAAAACAACTTTGGTCAACCTTATTATGAGATTCTACGATGTGACAAATGGTAGTTTGAAGATCGATAATGTCGATATAAGAAATTACAAACGTAGCAGTATCAGAAAACAGATCGGTATGGTTTTACAAGATACATGGTTATTCAATGGAACCATCGCTGAGAATATTGCTTACGGTAAAGATAATGCAACAAAACAAGAGATCATCGAAGCAAGTAAGAAAGCTCGTGCTCATCACTTTATTCAAACTCTTGAAAATGGTTATGACACAGTGATAAATGAGGAAGCAAGCAATATCTCCCAAGGTCAAAAACAACTTATCACTATCGCAAGAGCGATCATAAGTGATCCGAATATCATGATCTTGGATGAAGCTACATCTTCCGTTGATACTCGTACAGAAAAAGCTCTTCAGGATGCTATGAATGATATGATGGAAGGAAGAACAAGTTTTGTTATTGCTCACAGACTTTCAACAATCAAGAACTCCAAGATGATCTTAGTTATGAATAAAGGAAATATCGTTGAACAAGGTAATCATAAAGAATTGTTAGCTAAGAACGGTTTCTATGCTGAACTTTACAACGCTCAATTCATGGGTACCACCAACGATAAGTCTGTCAACAACAGTTAATTCTTATCATTAATATAAACTTATTAATAACTAATTAATTTCACAAATTTGTAACTTATTGTTATATTCTTTAATGTTGCGAAAAGTTTAATGTCGTATAATACTTTGACAAAAAAAGGAGGTTTTTGAATGAATAAAATTGCTTATATTATCGATTCGACCACTTTGCTGGATGAAAAATACAAACAACTACCTATAGAAATTGTTCAATTGAACGTAAATACTGAAACTCAATCTTTTCACGAGGATCAATTAGATGATGAGAAGACGATGGAACTTATAAATAACAATAAAGGTGTTAAAAGTTCCTCCCCATCTCCAGAGGATTTTCTTTGTAAATATAACGAACTTTTTGCCAAAGGCTTTCAAGATATCATCGTTGTTCCTATATCAAAAGGATTATCTGGTACATTGCAAGTTGCCAATATTGCCAAACAAACTTTGAATGATGAACAACAAAAACATGTTCATATTGTCGACACAAACTTCTGCAATTACGCCAATGCCAATTTATTCGACGCCTGTTATTCTTTGATTAGTGATGAGAATAGCACAGTTGAAGAGATATTGAATAAATTTGAAGAAGTTATCAAAAATGGGACAACTTTGTTTACAGTTTTTGATTTGAAACATCTCTTCAGAGGCGGACGCCTTAACAGAATCAGCTGTGCAGTTGGTATTCTTTTAAGAATCAAACCAGTTGTTAAGATGGTCGATGGAAAACTTGTATTGTTCAAAAAATTCACTTTGCAAAATAAAGTTCACACATTCTTCATGGAGGAGATTGAAAAGTACTCCAAACAATACGACAAAGTGTTTTTGAAAGTCGTTCACTTAAATACAGATGATCAATACAACAAACTTTATAACGAAGTAAAAGAGAAGTACAAAAACGTCATTATGACAGATATCACAAAGATAGGTCCTGTTTTCACTGTTCACTTAGGAAACATCGGTATTGGAATTACATTAACTGGATACAATGAAACAAAATAATAAAATCTTTTTGTTTCATCTATAAAATGTTTCAATCATTATCAATTTTCTTTTAATTCTTATAAATATTAAATTCTTTTTGTATATAATATATACAACTTATGACTTTCTTTTTCATGAGTATAATGAGGTAATACATTATGGCAAAATCACAAAAAGATATTGACATTGCTAAAGCACGAAAAGAGCATGCTAAAGTCGAAAAGAAGAATGCTCAACTCAAGAAGGAAGCTAACAAAAACGCTTCTTTGTACCGTTCTGGATGGTTCGGAGTCTTAGTTGGCGTTTTATCATTAGTCTTCTTCGGATTGATGTTCATTCCTGCATGTGAATTGCAAGTTACAAATCAGACCATCACTCCAGAAAAGTTGAACTTATTCCAAATGTACTTCGGATTCACCTGTACTTTAACAAAAGCCGAACAAACATTCACAGATAATTTTGCAGCTGAATTCTGGTTCGGTGGATTTGTCTTAGTTCTTATCGTTGTCGGTGCAATTCTATATTGTTTCATGAATAACTCTTTATTATTCGGATTCTTAGGAATTGGTGCTGATGCCGGTGCTGGCGCTTTGATGATAATATTAATGTCAAGATTCACATTGATCAACACTTCTAGTAATGTTAGTCAATTCAATTCAGTTACATCAAAATTCACTTATGGTTATTACATCGCATTAGCATATGTCTTTTTATTAGCGGTAATCGGTATCTTAATGATTGTCGTTATGGTTCTCAAATCAAGAAGTAAAGCATATGATGTTTATCTTCACGGCAAAAAACTCGTCAATTACTAAAAATAAATTTATCGAAAATGTCAAAACTGCTCAGAACACTATCCTGAGCAGTTTTTTAATTGTTATTTTTCATTGACAAATTTAACCGAGAATATAATCGGCTGGTTATATCCAACGATTATCTTTTAGTTCAAAATACTGGATAATTAAACTTCTGTTTATAGTTTAGTTATTATTTGTAGTACATTAAGTTTAAATTATCAAAAGCTTATCAAACTAGAAATATAAAAAAATAAAAGGAAAATCTATTCCAAAAGTGAAAATTGAAATAAAGACACAGCATATCAAATAGAAAAATCTTTGTGAAACCTTACCATCGAAGCCACCTTTACCTTGATTTTCAAGTAATGATTTACCAGCTTTTTGTTCTTCTAAAAGAAGATTTTGTTTTTGTTCTTCCACAAATTGTTCAAATGATGTATGAATTCCTACTGGATACTCTTTTTAACCAATCCTCATATTGAACTTTAAATCTAAATTTAAATTTCTCTTTACAACGGAAGCCATTTTTAGTCATTATGGTAACTCTATCGATTGTTAAGTTTCTAACTTTGTCATATGCTTTGATCTCTTTTCCTTTAAATAGCCAGCGGAACAACAAAGATGCCAAGGCCAAACAACCAAAAACACAAAGAACAATTGCTCCAGAAAATATCCTCATATTTGACGTAATGATAGTTCCAATAAACAAAAGTGGACAAATATAGAGCAATACAAATCGAAATATCTTTAAAAGTGGCACATTCAATTTGATTATTGAAGATACGCTTTTTTGATACTCCTCAAAATTATTACATTCAACCATAAATTATTCCCTCCGGTTCTACAATGTTGTTTAGATTATACCCCCTGATTTTTTCCAAGGTGGACATTTTATTTCAAAATTTTTCGTATTTTCAAAGGTAATTTCTTGTTCAAACTTATTCAAAACTTCAAAATTGTTTTTCTTTTTCCAAAAATTCAAAAAGTGAAATTGCAAAGAAAAACAAATTGGAATTTGTGCTAAAACATCATTTTGTGATGAAAATTCTTAAAATCTACTGACAGAGTAAAACCTAAAAGAGTTGAATTTTAAATAACTTTATATAACGAATAAAATTACATATAATTATTTACATGGTAGATTTAGAACTTGATAACTTTCAACAGGAAAAATCAAAGAACATACTTTTTAAAATAAAGACATTTTTTATAAATTTTTACAATAAATATCGCCAAGGTTTGATTACTCTTGGAGTGTTGGCACTTGTTGCCTATGCTATTGTTTTATATTCATATGTGACAAATTATTTTACAGTGTCATTAAGTGGTGACTACTATTTGCAAAGTATGACCTTCAATTATTTAACATATGATATGTGGCATGAATTTTTCGCTACAGGTCATTTTCCTTTGTTTGATAATCATTCTTTCTTGGGTATAAGTAATATCGGTGGTAACTCCTTTTATATGATGTTCAACCCATGGTATCTTGCCACATTAATATTCCCACGAAGTTGGCAAACAACTTTGCAGGGTTTGATGTTTCCAATCAAACTGATAGTTGGTGGAATGGGTTGTTACTGTTTGTTAAAAGAATTTAAACTTAAATATTCAACATGCCGTTTATTTGCTATTGCTTACGCATTCTGCGGTTACAATATCATGTATTTTTGGTTCCAATTCAACGATTCATCAGCCTTTTTACCATTTGTAATATTAGGAATAGAAAGAGTATTACGTGATAAAGATCTCAGAATTTTATTGATTTCTTTGATTTTGGTTGGTTTTACCAACTTTTTCATGCTAGCTAATTTCCTTTTAGGTGGTTTTATTTATGCCATCTTCCGATTGATTCAAATTGGCTATAAGAAAAATCACGAGGAGAATATCCAAGTTTTAGCAATAGGTTTTGTCGGCTTCCTTCTTCCTTTATTAACTACTAGTTTTATTATGATACCCAGTATTTTCAACGCTTGGGACATGCCAAGGGTCAGCTCAGCCTCATATCTTGATAAGATTTTCGGGGCAGGTAGTGTTTTTGAAAGCATAAAACAATTCTTCACCTTTGAATACCCTCATCAACAAATAAACCCATTGACTGGTTTTTTGTTCATGCCTGTCGGATGCTACTCTCAGAACATAGGAAATGTCAGCTGGTTTGACAATTTAGGTCAATCGACATTTATCTCAATGCCTTTGCAACTTATCACATTTTTCAGCATCGTATCTGCTTTCCGTTCAAAGAAAGTAAGTCATATAATCGGCATCCTAGGTTGCTCATTTATGTTATTCACCCCGTTTTGCTATTACTTGTTCAGCGGTTTCACTGTTGGATATAGTCGTTTTTTAATACTTATCGTTATTTTTATAGTTATTTTCGATGCTATATATTTTGATAAAATCAAGGAACTACCAGCATCTAATCTAGATATCGCTTTTGGAATGTATTTATTTTTCATCGTGTTAGATATCGCTTTGTTGCTTGTTGAATCAAAAACAAACAGTTCAGCTCACGATGGAGCCAGTTATTATTGGGAGAGATTTTTACTTATTCCTATTGAAACAGTCTATTTGATAATATGCTATGTTTTGATGAGAGTTTTCTACAAGAAGAAATCATTTGTCAATATAACAACAATCCTAGCCTGTTTGGAATTTGCTGTAGCAGGTAATGTGACAATCATAAATCAAGGAACTGTCAGCTTGAATAGCATGGGTGGTGGAATTGAAAATGTCTCACATGAAACCAAGATTGTTAAAAATATAAATAATAACGATGATACATATTTCAGATTGTTCAATCCTTATGCCGATAGATGGAATGTTAATCTCGGCTTGAAGGAAGGATTCAACACCACGGGATTATTCAATTCTAATTACCCATTCCATTCCCAGGACTTTTTAGATAATTCACGTATTCCATACACATATCATAACTGGAGTATGGGTGTACATAATAGAAGACCTGTTTTGAATTCTCTTTTGAATATCAAATATTATCTTCTTGATGAAGATGATAAAAATATCCCCTATGGTTATAAAGAATATCGCGAGTTGACCGCTCGAGAATTCGAATATCTCGATATAACATACAGTGAAGAACTTTCCAAACAACTTACTGAATATAAGAAAAAACTTTATGTTGATACAAACTACGTAAATCTTATCTTCCCTTATGAGAATGTCATCAACTACGATACATACATAAATAATTATTACGAGTATTCAAATGAATCTTATTATCTTTCTTATCTCGGCATCAATAAAGAGGATATGTACGCTTTTGAAAGTTTTGAGACAACTGATACTTCAAATAAACTTACCAATAAACTGGTGAGTTTATCAACTGCTAAGCGTTATTTATTCCGTCCGACATTCATCAACAATAGTTACAATGTCTGCCAAGAGGATGATCTTGATTGTAAAGATTACTATATAAACGAAGGTGTTGATAAATTTAACAGAAGTTATAAACCATCAACATTAACTTTGTATTTATCTAAATTTGGAATAGATTCAACTTACGTTTACGATGATTCTATTTATGGATCTTCAGTCCCAGTCAACAATTATTATGCTAGAACAAAGGTTTTACTTGATTTTAGTTCCAACCCGATTTGTAACGGTCAAGAAGAGGGTTGTTATGTATCGTTCCTTTCCCCAGATAATTTCACAGTTAAGTTCTACAATAAAGATGCTACTGAAAGCTTCACCGAAATTTCAAATAGTTCACTTGAATATAAAACAACCCCATACGAAACCTCAACCGAAGGTGCTTACTCATATTCAAATTACAAACTAACACATGGTTATTATCTATATGAACCAGCTTATTATGTTGTTTTGGAAGCTAATGAATATATAGAGACTGTTTCAAGTTACTCCTTCTATACAACACCTTACTCTGAGATTCAAGAGAGTTTAGATACATTGAATAGTTATGAAACAAATGTTCGCTATCGCTCCTCTGATTACATCGAATTCGACACTACGTTAGGTAAAACTATGCCGGTTATGTTGAATATTCCTTATTATCCAGAATTCACCTTAACCAAGACTTTAGTTTATTATCAAACCAATTTGGATGATGTTGAAAATCCTATTGTAAAAACAAAAACTGAGGAAGTTGAACTATACAATGGTCAAGGTGGATTCTTGACATTTATCGATAGTTACAATTCAAATTACATCGATAGATATTACACATTAACATACACTCCTAAGTATTTTTCAATAGCAAAATTGGTCAGTTTAATAGGTGGAGTGTCCAGTGCTTCTTTATTCATGTACTTCATGGTTTTGGACAATAAAAAGAGATTTTATGAGAAATATTTCAACCCGTTGAAATATGAACAGAATAAGTACATTGATAATATTTCAAGACTTGATTAATTTTGTAAATAAATTTTAAAATTAGAATTAGCAACTTATTTAATTATTACTAAATTGTATTAAAAAAATCATTTTAAAGATCGATAATAAGTTTTGAAATTTAAATTTTTCAATATCCTTTTATATCACCTTTTCTAACATTTCAAACCTGTGATTTTTCACTCGTAATAATATAATGCTATTTAATATGTTAAAATAAGTTAGTTATGGTTATTATATTTAACATATATAAAGGAGAATTTTAATGGGTTTACTTGAGAAAATTTTTCGAATTGATAAAAGAGCATTTAACAAAATAAGAAGAAAAGCTTTGCCGACATTCCAATATGAGGAGGAGATGGCCAGATTAACTGATGAACAATTGCAAGCCAAGACTCCGGAATTTCGTCAAAGAATTGCAAATGGTGCAACACTTGATGAATTATTACCAGAAGCTTTTGCAACATGTAGAGAAGCAGCCAAAAGAATATTAGGACAGTTCCCATATCCTGTTCAGGTTTTCGGTTCAACCGTTTTACATGAAGGTGATATCGCTGAGATGCGTACTGGCGAAGGTAAAACCTTAACCGAAACCATGTCAGTTTACCTCAACGGACTTTCTCAAAAAGGTGTTCATGTTGTTACTGTCAACGAATACTTAGCCGCTCGTGATGCTGATTGGATGGGTCAGATTTACCGTTTCTTGGGTTTATCAGTTGGTGTTAACTTACGTGAGAAGTCAACCTTACAAAAAAAGGAAGCTTTCAAATGTGATATCACTTATACAACAAACTCAGAACTTGGATTTGATTACCTTCGTGACAATATGGCAACAAGCGTTGATGCTAGAGTATTACGTGGGTTAGAATATGCTATCATCGATGAAGCAGACTCAATTTTGATCGATGAATCGAGAACCCCTTTGATTATCTCCGGTGGTAGTGGTATCACCGCTAACTCATATCAAACTGCAGACAGAATATGTAAACAGATGAAGAAAGATGTTGACTTCAACATCGATATCAAAAAGAAAATTTGTCACTTATTGGATGCTGGTGTTGATAAAGTTGAACGTGCATTCAACATAAAGAATCTTTATGACCCACAATATGCTGATTTAGTTCACAGAATTCAACAAGCTTTGAAAGCTAATTACATCATGAAACGTGATACCGAATATATGGTAGCTGATAATGAGATTCTTTTGATCGATGGTTTCACCGGTCGTGTTATGCAAGGAAGAGAGTACTCCGATGGTTTACAGCAAGCTATTCAAGCCAAAGAGCACGTTGAAATCAAACCAGAGACAGTTACTTTGGCTACAATCACATATCAGAATTTCTTCCGTTTATATCACAAGCTTGCTGGTATGACAGGTACTGCAAAAACTGAAGAGGAAGAATTCAGAAAAACCTACAACATGCGTGTTGTTGTTATCCCAACTAACAAACCGATTCAAAGAAAAGATGCTGTTGATACAATTTATGCTAATCAACATGCAAAATTTGCTGCTGTTGTTGAAGAAACCAAACGCCGTCATGCTTTAGGACAACCTGTTTTAATAGGTACAGCCTCAGTTGAAAAATCAGAGATTGTCGATAAGATGCTCACTGAAGCCAATTTACCACACGAAGTTTTAAATGCTAAAAATCACGCTAGAGAAGCTGCTATTATCGCCAAAGCCGGTGAAAAAGGAGCTATCACTATCGCAACAAATATGGCTGGTCGTGGTACCGATATTAAAATTGACGATGAAGTTAAAAAGTTAGGTGGTTTAGCAGTT
Organism: uncultured Bacilli bacterium; assembly: GCA_944332485.1. GTDB lineage: Bacteria > Bacillota_I > Bacilli_A > RFN20 > CAG-288 > CAJMBK01. The sequence goes on from CALVKB010000007.1 coordinate 32,750, forward strand.
TTAGGAACTGAACGTCACGAATCAAGAAGAATCGATAATCAACTACGTGGACGTGCTGGAAGACAAGGTGATCCTGGTTTCTCCAAGTTCTTCGTTTCTATCGATGACGACTTACTTAAAAGATTCTCCTCCGACTCATATATCAACATGTTCCAAAAACTCGGTGCCGAAGGTATCGACTCAGGTATGTTGACTCGTGCTATAACTCAAGCTCAAAAGAGAGTTGAAGGTCAGAACTTCGATACTCGTAAACATCTTTTAAGTTACGATGATATATTAAGACAACAAAGAGAGATCATGTATGGTAAAAGAGATAAAATCTTATACTCAGATTCCATCTATGATACTTTAAATGAATATTTTGACACTGCGGTTAAAGATGTCATCAAACAATGTATGAAGGTTGTTGACTCAGAAAATGTCATCGACTCATCAAAATTGAAAGTCTTAGTAGAGGAAAAATTCCTCAGCAAGGATTCTTTCAACGCCCAAGTTTTCGAAGGAATCTCCTTTGAAGAAGGTGTTGACTACTTATCACAATATTTGATGTCACTTTACAATGACAAACGTAATACTTGGACCACAGAGATGGCTAATTATGTTGAGAAAACTTTAAATTTACAATGCATCGATAAATCTTGGACCAAGCATATTGATACAATGGCAAAACTTAGAGAATCAATCTATTTGAGAAGTTATGCCAACACAGATCCTTTACAAGCCTACACCAACGAAGGTTACGCTCTTTTTGAAAAGATGAATATAACTATCGCTATTGATTTTGTTCATATGTTGTTGCATGTCAATGTAAGATTGAAAGATGCTCAAAATTCAGCCAGTCAGAACAAAGATAAACCTGCTGAAGATAAAAAAGAAGAAGCTTCACAACAATTGACACAGGAAAATAAAGCCGCTGTTGATGAAAGCATTCAACAAACAAAACCTATCGAACAGAAACCTATTAAACCAGAGGTTAAATTTGTACGTCCAGAACGTAAAAAACCTGTGGTTATCAAAAAACGTGAAAAGAAGGACGCCGAGTAATGAAAGAACTCTACGAACTTAATATAGATGTCTCTGAGCAACAATTGAGAGTTTCCTCATTACAAGGCTCACTTTAACTTAGATAAAATTGATAAAGAGATTGAAACTTTAACAAAGCTCACATTAGATTCCAACTTTTGGAATGATGTTGATAATGCCAAAACAATAACGAAGAAACTCGATGACTTAAACAGTTTGAAGAGTAACTTTTTGCAATTAAAAAAATTGCTTCAGGATAATATTGATACTTTAGAATTGCTAAAAAATGATTATGATGTTCAATTCCATGAGATATTGGAGGAAAATATCAACAAATTAAATAAGCTTTTAAGCAGTTTTGAAACCGAATTGTATTTATCGGAAAAATTCGATGATATGGATTGCATCATGGAATTCCACCCAGGAGCTGGTGGAACCGAAGCCCACGACTGGGCTAGCATGCTTTTTAGAATGTACACTCGTTTTTGTCAAAAACATAAGTTCAAAATGGAAATTTTAGATTATCAAGAATCAGCGGAAAATTTGCTCTCCTCGGCTTCAGTCTTAATAAAAGGCAAGAAAGCTTACGGATTATTAAAATCCGAAAATGGAGTCCACCGTTTGGTGAGAATCTCCCCTTTCGATAGTGCTAAAGCTAGGCACACATCTTTCGCCTCAGTTAGTGTCACCCCGAACATCGATAGCTCTGTGAATATCCAAATAGATGAGAAAGATTTAGACATATCAACTTACAGAAGTTCCGGCGCTGGTGGTCAAAATGTCAACAAAACAGAATCCGCTGTCAGAATAGTTCATAAACCGACCAATATCGTTATCACTTGTCAGATTGAACGAAGCCAATTGATGAACAAAAATTTAGCTATGAATATGCTTAAATCAAAACTCATACTTTTAGAGGAGAGAAAAAAAGCTGAGCAACTTAGCAAAATAAGTGGCACTAAACTTGATATTGAATGGGGTAGTCAAATACGATCCTATGTTTTTTGTCCTTACACGATGGTCAAAGATCATCGTACCAATTACTCGGTAAGTCAAATTGATCAAGTGATGGATGGCGATTTAGATGATTTTATCAATGAATATTTGAAATGGAGGTATCAAAATGGAAAAGAAAAATAAACAGAAAATTCCTTTTAAACAGAGAGTGAAAAACTACTTCATCGCTGTTAAAAATGAATTTACCACTGAATCTCCAAAAACGATGGTTAAAAACATCTTATTGATGGTAATAGGAAGTTTTATCTTAGCTTTAGCTTATCAATTATTCTATTTTCCATTGAATATCGTTTCAGGAGGAGTATCTGGTATCGCTATTATCATCTCAGAATTTACACCATTGGTCAGTGATGGTAACTGGACTACTATTTTAACTTGGATTTTGTTTTTCATCGGTTTGATTTTCTTAGGTCCGAAATTCTCCTCTAAAACTTTGATATCAACCGTTTGTTATACAATCTTCTTGCCTCTCGCACAGATGATTTACGACATCGATATTTTCAATTTGACATCTGATATGTACAAATCATTCGATACAACATCATTGACTATCTTAGCTGGTTTGTTCGGTGGAGGATTAACAGGTATTGGATGTGCTGTCACCTTTATCGGTGGAGGAAGTACCGGTGGCGTTGATTGTTTAGTTTTGATCGTCAACAAATTTACAAAGATAAAAGTTGGTGTTGTCAGTTTTATCATCGATGCCATAATAATTTTAAGTGGATTTTTCATCTTTAAGAATATGGTCTCTTTATTGATCGGTATTATGGCTGCCTTGGTATGTTCAATTTTGATCGATAAATTCTTCTTAGGTGGTACAAAGCAATATCTCGCTTTTATAGTTTCCCCATATTACAAAGAGATATCTCACGATATAAATTATAAACTTGAACGTGGTACAACTCTTTTAGAATCTGTCGGTGGTTTCACCAATCGTAAAGGTTACACCATCAAAGTATGTTTCGACAGAAAAGATTACAATGACCTTATTAAGATAATAAATCAAATTGATCCGAAAGCTTTTGTCTCAATTGTTCATGCAGATGAGATCAACGGCTATGGTTTTAGCAAATTCAAACTTAAGAAAAAATACTTTCATATCAAAAAGAAAGTCGATAAAAACACCGTCCCTCTTGAGGAAATCACCCCTTTAAGTGATTATGAGAAGGCCATGGAGGATATAAGATACAAGAATAAAAGGTGGTATTAAAAATGAAAAAGAAGAAAGATAAAATGCAGTTAGGTGAAAACGATTATAGAATTTTGATCGCTACTTGTTCTGTTACCAGTTTAGTTTTAGCTGGTTGCATAGGTTTATCTGTTGGGCTTGCTTTAACTAATCTCACCCCATATGAAAAACAACTTCTTGAAGTTTTTAGAACCTTGAAAGAAGATTGGTTATATTCTTATGACTATAATGATATCGATAGTGTAGTCACAAATATGATGCTTTCCGGTTTGAATGACAACAGTGAAGATCCTTATGTTGGATTTGATACATTTGTAAATTTAGGCTTAGATACAACACCTGTGGAAAAAACATGGGGTTTTTCATATACAATTGTTGAAAATGGAATCTACGTTGCACAAGTTGATGAAGGATACACAAAAAGTGTTCTTTCTGTTGGTGATATTATCAATGGATACAAAATCGATGATAAGAATGTCAATTTATCAGACTTTTCCTCTGCTATAGAGTTCAAAGATGCTCTCTTAAGTGATGTTAAAGAAACAACATCAAATTCTTTTATCGTAAGAAAAACTGATAACAGTGAAGTTACGTTAAAAAAGGATTATTACAGTACCTCAGTTTGCACTGGTTCATATGTGAATATTAATTCAAAGAAAGTTGCACTTGTAAGAATCGACACCTTTTTAAGTACACCTTATTCCTGTGTCACCAGTTTTCTTGATCAAACAATACAGAAAAATGGCAATTTAGATCTTGTTGTTTTTGATTTGACAAATAACACTGGTGGTTATGTTGATGAAGCTACAAAACTAGCTGCTGAATTTTTAAATAAAGATACTTTCATCTTCAAAGGCGTCAACAACAAAAATGAAATTGTAAAAAAAGCAGTGACAAAAAAAGATGGTAAATATGTCGATACTATTAAAAATGTTAAGATTATCGGCAATAGTTTAACTGCTAGTGCAAGTGAATTATTCTCCCAAGCTTTGATCGGAAATAAAAAAGCAACTATCTATGGATCCAAAACATACGGTAAAGGAATCGCCCAAGCTTTAATTACTATGCTTGATAACAATTGCTTCAAATATACAATTTACGAATCGAAGTTTCCAAATTACGATGAGAATAATAATTACACAACTGATTTTTCCATTCATAATATTGGAATTTATCCATCTACAGAAAACACCTTTATCAATTACAATGACTTTTCGTTTTTCAGCTATGATCCAACCACTTACACAAATATAAATGTTCAAAATAAATTTATAAATTATTATCCCTACTTTTCAAACTCTCAAAAAGATTTTACCGGCGAATATTTTGAAGATTATTTATATCAATTTCTTGTTGATGAAAATTTGACTGATCAATACGATTCCTCACGTCCGTATCTTGGTGTTAAACTTAATGAAACTATCTTACTGAGAATCAATCAACGAATCGCTGAATTGAAAGAAGATTTAAAACAAAATAACATCGAATTCGTTATAAATTCTTAATAAAACAATTTTTAAATTATCAAGTAAAATGTTTTTTTACATTTAAAACCTATCTACTAAATAATACCCATTTAAAACATTATTCATAATTCTATAAAAATTTAATTTAAAATAAATATATGTTCAATTACGATGATACACATAAATTTGAATTAATTTCAAATTTCAAACCAACCGGTGACCAACCACAAGCTATCCAGAAGCTTGTTGAAGGTCTTAGACAAAACAAAAAATTCCAAGTTCTCCAAGGAGCCACGGGAACTGGAAAAACTTTCACAATGGCAAATATCATAAATGAAGTTCAAAAACCGACAATTATAATAGTTCATAATAAAACTTTAGCTAATCAACTATATTCAGAGATGAAAACATTATTTCCAAAAAACAGAGTAGAATACTTCATCTCAAACTTCGATTTTTACCGCCCGGAAGCTTACATGCCAAAAACTGATACCTATATTGAAAAAGAGGTCGTAACCAACCAGGAAATTGAGATGATGCGTGCTTCTGCTGTCAACTCTTTACTTGAAAGAAGAGACTGCATTGTTGTTTGCTCTGTTGCCTCAATCTACTCATTGACCGATCCAAACGAATATAAAAATTTAGTCTTTGACTTGAGAGTTGGTGAAACATTCAACCGAAAGACAGTTGGAAGCAAATTATTAGAAGGTCAATATGAAAGAAATGATCTTTCAAGAGATCCTGGCACATTCTCTATCAAAGGAGATAGAATAGAAATTAGACCTTGCAATAACCAGAATACTTCCATAAGAATTGAACTTGATTTTGATGAGATTGCGTCAATTGAAGAGATTGACAATGTCACTGGTGAATTTTTAAAATCCTACACCTCATATCAAGTATTTCCAGCATACGAACACGCTAATTCAAAAGAGCAAATCAAACCCGCTTTACAATCGATCAGAGAGGAACTTGGAAAACAACTTGAATACTTTGAACAAGCTAATAAACCTCTTGAAAAGGAAAGATTAAAACAGAGAACTTTGTATGATTTAGCTGCTTTGGAAGAAACCGGCTATTGCTCTGGAATGGAAAACTACTCCCGTCATTTTGATCATCGTAAACCCAATGAAACTCCATATACAATCTTCGATTACTTTCCAAAGGACTATCTGATGTTCATAGATGAATCACATGTGACCTTCTCACAAATCAGAGGTATGTATTTTGCCGATAGATCAAGAAAACAAACTTTGGTTGATTATGGATTTCGTCTTCCATCTGCTTTGGACAACCGTCCTTTGACCTTCGATGAATTTGAAAACAAAATTGTGAATGTTATAGCAACTTCAGCGACTCCCGGTGATTACGAACTTGAGAAAGCTAACCATGAGATTGTTGAACAAATAATAAGACCTACCGGATTATTAGATCCGATTATCGAAGTTAAGTCTATGGTTGATAACCCTGTTTATGATCTTTTGGAAGAAATCAAAAACAACAACAAGAAAAACCAAAGAACCCTTGTTATCACCCTAACGATAGATGATGCTAAAAATCTATATAACTTTTACAAAGAAAAAAATATCAAATGTTACTACATTCAACACGAAGTAAAAACATTAGAAAGAACCGAAATAATCTACAAATTAAGAAAAGGTATATATGATGTTTTGATTGGAATTAATCTATTAAGAGAAGGATTGGATATACCAGAAGTCAGTTTAATAGCCATCCTTGACGCCGATAAGGAAGGATTTTTGCGTTCACAAAGATCTTTGATACAAATTGTCGGTCGTGCCGCTAGAAACGAAAACGGTAAAGTCATAATGTATGCAAATAAAGTAACCGAAAGTATGGATTATTGTATCAAAGAGACAAAAAGAAGAAGAACAATTCAAGAAGAGTACAACAAGCAAAACAATATAACACCCAAAACAATCGTCAAAGAGATAACTGAACCAATTAGAATAATAAGTCAAATAGCTCCTGATTTTGCTAAGAAAACAGAAGCTAAATTATCCAAAACAGAACTCAAGAACCTCATTTCTAGTTTGACAAAACAGATGAACCAAGCAGCCAAAGAGATGGACTTTGAAAAAGCCGCCAATTACCGTGATATGATCTTTGAATTAAAAGCGGAATATAATTATTAAGGAAATAAAATCAATTTAAAACCTATACAAATCAAGATAATACCACCGACTAACAGCGCGTATTTTTCAATGTAAACACCAATCTTCTTTCCAAGCAAAAAGGAGAGAAAACTTAAAACAAAGGTCAAAATACAAACGATCAAAAAAGTCAGCATTGCAACACTTACTGACTCATTACCAAATCCAATACCAACAGTCAAAGCATCGATACTTGTACCGATACTTGCTAAAATGATCTCTTTATAAGTTAAATCTACGTTCTTTTTATGACTCACATTTCTTTTCAAGCCTATCTCATCTTTAACAACAATCTTATTTGAAAAGAACATGTTGTACCCTAAGAAGAACAAAATTAAAAAGCCGATATATGGGATCAAAGTTACAAAGAAATCCTTGTAATTTGTCATAGTCAATGAATATGACACAAAATACCCAACAACAGGCATCAACCCTTGCATTATTCCAAATAACAAAGTAGCAAAAAGTATCTTTGTTATTTTCACCTTTGTATATTTCAATCCATAAACTGCAGATACACAATCCGCATCCATGGATAAAGATAATCCTAACAATAAACTTGTAACTATCTGCGACGCATTCATTCTTACAATATCACTTTACTAACGATAAAATTGAACAAAAATACCAAAGCTAATATATAAACAAGAACGCCAACTTTCTTAGCTTTTCCTGCACATAACATCATCAAAACATAAAGGATGATTCCAACTCCTATACCATCGGTCAAAGAGTAAGTCAAAATTATCATCAAAACAGTTATTGCCGAAGTAAATACACAGGTCATATTCTTCCAGTCGATATCTTTAAGTTGGGAGAACATCAAACCCCCGATCATAACTAAAGACAAAGAGGTTACAGGAGTGTAATAATCATTACCTATTTTTACAGGGGAAAAGATATTGAATACAGGGAAGATAAACAAAGTTAATAAAAATAACAAACTTGTCACAATATTGCTGATTCCCGTTCTTCCACCGAACTCTATACCAACTGAACTTTCAACAAAATAACCAGCAGGACTGGTGCTGAAAAGACCCGAAAAGATAGTTGCACAACCATCTGACATGAAAACTTTCTGATGATTGACCATCTTATTTGTCTCACTATCGATAATTTTAAGCTTCTCACCAACTCCAAAAATCGGGGCAGTTGTACCAAATAAATGAACAATCAACATTGAAATAATAATTCCGTATGTTGGAAGTTTTCCTAATACAGAAGGTATTCCTTTGATACCTACAAAACAGTAATCAAACATCTGAAAAACAGAATCTGTCTCACCTTTTGGAACAAAACTTGGCATATTTGCAACACCACCGAGATCCAAAAATCCACCAAACAAAGCTGTTGTAACTAAAGCGATAATAATGCTGAACTGTTTTAAAAACTTTATTTTACAAACGCTCAACATAAAAACTAAAAATATACCGAATAAACTAAGTAAAACATATCCCTCTTTCAAAGAGCCGAAGGCGACACCGGTGGAACTATCAGCGACAATAACACCACCCATCTTCAAACCGACAAATGCTATAAACAATCCTAAACCAGAAGTTATAGTCTGTTTTATCGTTTTTGGCAAAGCGTTGACGATCATCATTCTAATAGGCGTGACAGATACTATAAAAAACAAAATTCCTAAAATAAGAACTATAGCCATTATCTCTTGGGCGTTATATCCCATATTGGCAACTGTATAAGCCAAATAGGCATTCAAACCCATAGAAGTTGAGATACTCAATGGAGTTTTACCGAATAATCCAGCCAAAAAACAAGAGATAAATGTCACCAATGCAGTTGAACCAAATACCGCACCAAATGGTATTTGATCATTCAAATTCATGATCGATGCATTCACAGGCAAAATGTAAAGCATCGAAAAGAAAACTAAAATACCTGAAAGTATCTCTTTTGTAAAAGTACTTTTCAGTTTAGAAACACCAAAATATCTGTCAATACTTCTTTTAGTTGCAAATAAATTCATAGACCTAATTTTAACAAATTGAAAATCTTTAAATTAAGTTTTTTATAAAGAAAAGCTGTATTTATATGTTTGGTTTATATACAAAAACAAATTTTATATTAATTATCTATTAACTTTATTTCAAACGCGCAGGATAAAAATATATTATAAAATCTAACTTTTTCTACTTAATTTAAATAAACAACTTGTATTTTAAAATTTAAAATGCTTATTTTATATTTATTAAAAAAACTGGATGTTAATCCAGTTTAATAATTTTGCTTATCTTTGATATTTTTGTACTCTTCGTACAACTTCAAACATTCCTCTCTTCCAAGCTCTTGAACGAAAGTTGATTTATCCAATTCATAGAATGCTTTATCTCTAAAACCTATTTCCTCAGTATCAACAACGTTACAACCGTAATAAACTTTGCTTATATTACTCCAAAGAATTGCTCCTAAGCACATCGGGCAAGGTTCACCTGTTGTATAAAGTTCACAGCCTGATAAATCGAAGGTGTGAAGTTTCTTACTTGCTTTTCTTATTGCTTCCATCTCACCATGACATGTCGCATCTTGCTTTTGAATTACATGGTTATGTCCTTTACTAATAACCTTTCCATCCTTGACAATAACACTTCCAAAAGGTCCGCCATGTCCAGCTCTGATACCTTTTTCGGCTTCTCTGATAGCCATTTTCATATATTTAATCTTACTCATATTTAAAATTATATCAAATAGAACGAATAAAATAGTTTATTCAAAATACAATACACATTAATTTGAGTTGTAAGATTCAACTTTGTTTTTTAAAAATAAAATTTGATAACACTAGTCAAGTATAAAATTAAGTAAAATTGTTTGATTTTTTTCCATAACAAAAGATTAT
>CALVKB010000008.1 GCA_944332485.1 uncultured Bacilli bacterium
GTGTTATCGGCGATGTTGTTGTACTTATTGTTTCAACTTTATTCGGATTGAAAGTAAAACGTTTAGGTTATAAAAGAGTCGGTACTTCTCAAGCCGCATTTTGGGTCAGCATGATAGGTTTTGCTTATGGTTTATTGTTTATAATTCTATTAGTAGCAAAGAGCATTTAAAAATTAATATTCTTTATAAATACTAATATGAGTTTTTAATAAACTTTTTTTGGGTTTCAAAATAAAATAATTAAAATGTAAGGGGTTTTAAAATATACTGTCTCTTTATGTTGTTTCTTTAGCTTATTGTATAATACTGCTAGGAGGTGTAATAAATATGAAAAAAAGTTTATTACCAATATTAGCATGTTGTGCACTTTCCGTGACAACATTAACTAGTTGTACCAGTGCTGAGAAGGATCCAACTAAGTCATTCGATGAAATCGTTGATAGTACTAAGAAAGTTGATCTCCATGAATTAGGCACCACTATGGATAAAGCCTACATGAGCAATAAAGGTGTCGAGATGAATGGTAACTTGGAAATCACAAGTCTTAAAGATGTCATATCTTTGCTTCCATTTTCACAAACATCAACAACAGCTCCAACAACATTGTTGGAAGCTTTGCTTGCAAGTATTGATACAATCAAACTCGATGTTTCGTTCTCTACAAAGACCGCTATGAATGAAGATAATACCATTGATGCGTATCTCAATGTCAATTTAAGCGGTTCTATTTCTTTAGTAGAGAGTTATTTCGGTACGCCAGTTGATGCTACAGTTAAACTTAATGCTTCAGTATATGCTCTTCAAGAGACTGCTTCTATTTATTATTCTGGAACAGGTTCTATCAAATTGAAATACGATACTAACAAGATTTCCGGCACTAAGGAAGTTGCATTAAAGACTTTAGTTAGTTCAGTTGAAAGTATCGTAAATCAATCTATAAGATTTGAAATTACTCCTGAAAGCGAAGTGGAAGGTTTCTTCGATTTTTTAAGTTTCTTAGTTGCTCCAACACAGCATTATAATGAACAACAGGGTGATACAAGTTCTACTCCAGTGAATGAATCATACTTTGAATCTTTGCTTACTGTGTTTACTGTTTCTGATGAAGAAGATAAAATTCCATATGCTAAAATCGGAGTTGCAGCAAATGATAATGTCGTATTTGAGATGTCGCTAAAAGATATTATTGGCGATAAAACAGACGTTGATGAGTCATTACGTGCAGTCATTGATAATGAGACAGGATTCATCACATTCATGAGTTTCTATTCACCAGATAATTATGTTGCTAAAGCTGACATAAAATACGGTGAAACTAGTGTTAAGTTAGATAATGCCGATAAGTACAAACTCGTCGATTTAGATGAGTTATTCTCCTCTTTAGGATAATAAACTGACAAATTGAAAGTTAATTAAAAATTTTATCTATCTAAAAAGATCACTTCGGTGATCTTTTTTTTATGAAAAAAACCACCTTGCGGTGGCTTTTTGATAAATACTCATTTCTTATTTTTTCTTCTTTGAAGGGTTGTTCGCTTCTTCCATCGAACGCATGACTTGTCTTATTTGTGCTTCAGATGGTTTTCTTCCCATTTGTAAGAACATCGCACGGATCATCTTTTCATTGACAGGTGGGTTTTTCTTGAGAGCTCTTTTGAATACAACTCTTGCAACAAAGTAACCGATAACTAACCCAGCAATCAAACAGATAATTACGATGAAAGCGATCCAACCACCGTGAATATCCACTAAAAACATATTCTTTACCTATTATGCTCTTGAATCGTATTCACCGGTGTCGGTTCTGACGATGATTTTTGTACCATTTTTAACGAACATCGGAACTTTCAATTTATAACCTGTCTCTAAAATAGCATCCTTCATAGCTTTGTTAACAGTATCACCTTTGACTGCATCATCGGTTTCAACAACTTCAAGTGTAACTTTAACAGGAAGTTCGATACCCATAATTTCATCATTGTAATATGTAATTTTAACAACACTATTTGATGTTAAAAAGTTGGATTCCCAAGTGAGTCTTTGTTTGCTGATGGAAACTTGATCATAGGTTTCTTGATTCATGAAAACTAAATCTGTACCATCATCATACAAGTAAATCATATCTCTTTTATCTAAGAAGATAAGTTCAACTTTATCATCACCATTGAAAGAAATATCGGAGATTGATCCAGTTCTCAAATTTTTACATTTGATTTTGACGATCATCTGTCTCATAGCTGTTTTGTTGTGTTGAATATCCAAAACGCTCAAGAGTTCATTTTTATAGATAAAGTTTCTACCTGGTCCTAAATCACCTACTGATTTGATATCTGCCATATATGAAAACTCCTATTATTTCTTGATTTCAACGTGTAATGTGTGTTTATTACATCTTGGACAGTATTTTTTCTTTTCAAATTTTCCAGGATTTGTTTTTTTATTCTTTGTGGAAATGTAGTTTTCCATGTTACAAACTGAACATTTTAAAGTGAAGTTCATTCTTGGTTCTGCCATATTTTAAGTCTCCTTTATTAAATTTAAGCATTAAAAAACGCTTTGTATAGTTTACAAATTTACAAACCTATTTTCAAGTATATATTTATATTATCTATATAATGAGTTTTTCATAAATTTTTGGTGTCATTTAAATTGTAATTAATTAAGTAAAACACAGATTTTACTCAAGTATAATATTAAAAAAGAGGTTGAATATGATTACAAGAGAACATACAAAAGAGTTCAATATCGGAAATAAAAAAATCGGAAAAAATAATCCAATTTTGATTCAGACGATGTCCGATATTAAAACAAGCGATGTTGAAAATAACATTAAATTGATCGATGATTGTGTCAAATTAGGTTGTGATATGATCAGATTTTCAGTTCTTGATGAGGAGGATTGCAAAGCCTTAAAGGAGATCAAACAACATTCAAAAATACCTGTGATCGCAGATATTCACTTCAATTATATGTTCGCTATAAAAGCCTTAGAGGCAAATTTTGATAAGATAAGAATAAACCCTGGTAATTTTTCATATCGACATCTTGATGAACTGATTGAAAAATTGATTGAAAAAGATAGTTGTGTAAGAATAGGTGTTAATTCTGGTTCGCTTGGAAAATACGAGCAGAACAATACAGAAGTTGCAAAACAATTTTTTAATGCAGTTGATGAGATGTTACTTCCATTCAAGAAGAAGAACTTTGAGAAGATAGTGATATCTTGTAAACATTCAAATCCTAATACCACAAAGCTTCTATATGAACTTATCGCTTCGCATTATGATTATCCTTTACATTTGGGAGTAACAGAATCAGGTTATGGAATAAACGGAGCTATAAAAACTTGCGTTGGTTTAATACCGTTGTTGAATGAAGGATTAGGTAATACAATTAGAATTTCTCTATCTGATAGTCCACAGGATGAGATAGTTGCCTGTAAAACTTTACTTGGTTCTTTGAATTTGAAAAAAGATATACCAACTTTGATAAGCTGTCCGACCTGTGGGAGAACTCAAGTAAATGTCAAAAAATTTGCACGTTTAGTTGAAGAAAAATTGAAATATGTCAATAAAAATATAAGCGTGGCAGTGATGGGGTGTCCTGTTAATGGACCTGGTGAAGCTAAAAATGCAGATATTGGTATAGCAGGTGGAAAAAACACGTTCACACTTTTTAGAAAAGGTAAAGTTATTGCTACTTACGAGCAAGAACAAGCCTTGAAGGAAGTTTTTAAACTTTTGGAGCATATAGAAAATGAAGATTAATTTGTCAGCTGAGATTATTGAAGATCTTTATAAAAAACATTGTTTTAATAATATTGCAAATGAGCTTTTATCAAATTATTTTCTAACACAGAATGATAATGAAAATAGCTATGCAAAACAATGTTCAAAACTTAAATCATCATTGTATAAAAATTACGTAATCAAGAATATTTTAAAAGATGCAACGGAGTATTCTTTAAGTAACGAAGAAAAAGAACAGTTAAAGAATAAATATTTAGAGTCATTTGAAGTTTAAAATAATAAAACTTATGAGCAAGATCCGTATTTTTTAAATATCAAACCTAAATCGAACAAATATAAGGATTTCATCCTTGATTATAATTATTTCCAAAAAGGTGAAATTTTAAATGTTGATGAATTGAGTTTTAAACAAGATAACATCTCTGAAATAAATAAAATAGGTTATTTTTCAGATACATTCAATTATTTAGTTTTGTTAGAGAACGATGAAGTTTGGATGTCGATAACTCCTTTTGAAATTAACACTATGAGAAACTCAATCAAAAATGCATATGGAAATGTTCTTGTTTGTGGTTTAGGCTTAGGATATTACCCTTATATGGTTTCATTCAACAGTAATGTTAAAAATATATACATCGTTGAATTTGAAAAGCAAATAATCGATATTTTTTCTTATTCTATCTACCCTTTAATGAAAAAACAATTTGAAATTATTAAAGGAGATTGTTTTGATTTATTCGATAAAGTTATAAAAGAAAAAAATATCAATTATGTTTTCTTTGACATATATCATGATGAACATGATGGTTTGGAATCATACTTGTTAGGGAAGAAAATTAGCAAAAAATATCCAGAAGTTCATTTTGAATTCTGGATTGAAAAATCGATGAAAGCTTACATTAAAAAAATCTTAATAACAGCAATTTACGAAACGTATATTAATTATATTTCTGACGAAAATGAAGATACTATAGAAACAGTTTTATTATCAAAAATTAAAGAAATTTACAAGGATTTAACAATAGATTCAAAGGAAAAATTGTACTCTCTATTTTCAGAAGAGAATATCGATAAATTGATCGATTTGATAGTAACTTCTATTTAAAATTCCTCAGTATTTTTCTGTTTTTTCTTCTTAATATTGGTGTAAATAATCTTCTCTTTGTGTTTTTGTTTGACACGTTCGACTGCTTTTTTCACACGTTTTTTGTAATTTGGTTTCACTTTATTAGAACGTAATTTTCTGACAGTTTCACGTATTTTATCGTTCAAGGCTTCATTTAAATGTTTGGTTGTTTTATTCAAAACTTTCTTTTTTTCTTCCTTGATACCATCTTTGGTCAAAGATAAATTAATAAATTTAACATTCTTCTTTTTCAATGTTTCAACTTTTTTGTTATTTTCATCGGAATATAAAATGAAAGATGAACCATAAGTGTCGAATCTTCCACATCTACCAGCACGATGGAAATAATAATTAAGATCATTTGGTAAATCAATAGATATTACAACATCGACATTTTGAATATCCAAGCCGCGTGCTCCAATGTCTGAAGAAATCAGTATTGAATTTTGTTTTAAATTGAAATTTTCAAGGACATTTTTGATCTCTCTTTTAGATAAATCACCATGTAAAACAAGATGATCAATCTCTTGCTTGTACAAGTTTTTGCTCAATTCAGGAATATTTTTCTTATTAGAAACAAAGATTATTGTTTTAAAAGCGTGTGAATATTCCAAAATTTCTTTGATGGCTTGGATATTGTCATAGTGTTTAGTATTAACAAGGTAGTGTTTTATATTTGTTGTGTTGATTGAATTGTTTCTAACATCTATTATTTTGTTGGTTTTAATGAGTTTTTTCAGTGTTGTTATCTCGTGTTCATTCAAACTGGCAGAAAAAACCGCAATTTGGCAATTTATTGTATCAACAAGTGATATTAATTCATCATCAAAGCCATCGAAAGCAATCATATCACCTTCATCAATAATGACTCTTTTAACTGTCTTAAGATTGTAAAAAGAATTCAATTTTCCAAATAATGATGGGGTGATTATCAATATATTTGCAGTCTGTTTGTAATTTTTTAAATCATATTCATTCTTTAAAAGTGTGATAGATATATTCTTGTTATAAACCTTTTTAATATTTTGACAAACATCAAAAATCTGTTCACCAAGTGATGTAGTTGGAACAACAATTATTGCATTCAAACAATTTAATTGAATATCGTTGAAAATTGGGACTAAATAAGCTAAAGTCTTACCGGTTCCAGTTGGAGCTAACATAATATAGGAAGAATTAGAGTTGCATAACAAAGGTATAGCTCTGTCTTGAATATCAGAGCACTTGTAAAAACCAAGTTTATTTAAAGCTTCCACCAATTCAGCATTTAAAAATTTGAAATTTGAAAACTTATTACCCATTATTTATATTCATCCTTAATTTGAAGACCGAGAATATCAACAGCTTCTGTATCCACTTTGGAAGGACATTTTGCCATTGGACAATAGGCGTTAAGATTCTTTGGAAATGCGACAACATCACGGACATTGTCAGTTTCATTTAAGATCATACATAGACGTTCCAATCCTAAACCAAAACCACCCATCGGTGGGGTTCCATAATTGAAACTGTCGATGAAAAATCCGAATTTTCTTTCGATATCTTCCTTGCTGAAACCGAGAATGTTGAACACTTTCTCTTGAACATGTCCATCGTAAATTCTCAAAGCACCACTTGAAAGTTCAACACCGTTTAAAACTGTATCATAGGAATACGAGAAAATTTTCTCTGGTTTTGTCTCAAGTAATTTCAAATCTTCATCACGTGGTCTGGTGAATGGATTGGAAAGACATTCATATGACCCATCCTCTTTCTTTTCAAATAATGGCCAATCGACAACAAAGCATGGTGCAAAAACATCCTTATGACGAAGGCCTAATAAATCACCGTATTTAAGTCTTAATAAACCTAAATTTGTTGAGAGAAGTTCTTTATTTTTATCAGCACCTAATATCAATAAATCATTTGATTCTAAGTGTAAATTTTCGATAATTTTTGCTTTTGATTCTTCAGTTATGAATTTTGAAACACCACCTGTTAAGTCATTATTTTCAACTTTTATGTGGCTAACACCATACAATTTGTTCTTCTTGACTAATTCATTATCAAGATCCATCATCTTTCTTGAGACATTAGAAGCGTAGTTTTTAACGATAATACCTCGAACTGTTTTACCTTTATATGCTTCAAAACTTGAATCTTTGAAGTACTTTGTCAAATCTAAAATCTCCATGCCAAATCTTAAATCTGGTTTATCAGTTCCGTATTTATTGATGGCATCAGTGTATTTGACAAGTTTGAATTTTGGAAGTTTGACATTCAAAATTTCTTTGAAAACTTTCTTCAACATCCCTTCAATAACTTTCAAAACATCATCTCTATGAACAAAGGACATCTCGCAATCGATTTGAACAAATTCCGGTTGTCTATCAGCTCTTTGATCCTCATCGCGGTAGCAAAGAGCTATTTGATAGTATTTATCAAATCCGGAGATCATCAAAAGTTGCTTGTAAATTTGTGGAGATTGTGGCAAAGCGTAAAATTGACCTTTGTAAATTCTTGAAGGTACCAAATAGTCTCTTGCACCTTCGGGAGTTGATTTGACCAACGTTGGAGTGCAGATTTCGTTGAAGTCGAGTTTCTCAAGATAATTTCTGACAACTTTCAAAATCTTATGTCTGGTTTTGAGATATTTTTGCATCAAAGGCCTTCTTAAATCAAGATAACGATATTTAAGTCTGGTGTCCTCAGAGGCATTTGTATCATCATCGATTGTAAAAGGGGTAGTTTGTGAATGAGCGAAAACTTTCAACTCAGTGCAGACAACTTCGATCTCTCCGGTTTTCAGATGTGGGTTTGGTACATCTTTCAATTTAACAACACCTTTCACTTGAACACAATCTTCCATGTGCAAAGGTGTTTTTTCGAAAATTGTCGGATCGATATTTATCTGTGTCATACCATAGGTATCACGAAGATCGATAAATACCAAACTTCCTAAATTTCTAACTTTATTAACCCAACCACAGAGAGTAACTTGTTTATCGACATCTTTTTTTGTTAGTTCATTACAGTTAACAGTTCTTAGCATTTTCAGTATTTCCTTTCACTCAAATTCTTTTTAAAAGATATTTCATCTATCTTTTCTTGTTCACGTGTAGTTGAGTTTTTAAGTTCCAAACTCAAATCCTCATTGACAAATAATATATATTTGCTGTTTTTTCTTGTTGCTTGTTTCAATGCTCCACTCATACCTTTATCAAATTGACAAACATAAGTTGAATATCCATTTTCTTGAATGTAATTTGACAATAAGTTCACCTTCAACAAGCCTTTATCTGATTTGTTGAATGAGTAGATATAAAAGTCATTTGAATATTCTTTGATTATTTCAGCTTTAACTTGCTGGGATAAATTTATGCAAAGACGATCTAAACCGTAGGAAAATCCGATTCCTTCCATCTCTGGTCCGTTCAAATCTTTGGTTAAATTTTGATATTTTCCTCCGCCTCCAAGAGCTAAACTGACATCGCCATTTTTCTCGTAAAGTTCAAAAACAACGCCAGTATAATAGTCCAATCCACGGACAAGTTTAGGGTCTTTGACGTATTTGATATTCAAATTATCAAGTTGTTTCAAGATATTTTCAAATTCATCTTTCTCCTCTGTAGATAGGTATTTATCAACAGTCGGAGCTTTATTGGCAATTTCAATATCGTTTTTAACTTTGCAATCGAGTATTCTCAAAGGATTTTGTTCAAGTCTTCTTTGACAATCTACGCACATGTTTGAGATGTTCTTCTTGAAATATTTCTTAAGTTCGTTCTTCCAAGTTTCTCTTGTTTTCTCTGAACCAATATGATTGATACTTATATACAAATTATCAGATCTCATGATAGCTTTGGCACAGAAATAGAATAAGCTTATACACTCAACAATTGTCTGCAATGATAATTTGTTGTCCAAGAATTCGACACCGCCTTGGTGTATCTCTCTAAAACGGCCTTTCTGAGGTCTTTCATAGCGGAATATACTGCCAAAATATCCTAATTTCAAGGGTAAATCAGGGCTTGCATAGAGTTTATTTTCAATGAGCATTCTTATGATTCCTGCGGTAAATTCCGGACGTAAGGATTGTTCATGCTCATTTTTAACTTGCAAATTGAACATCTCTTTGTTGACGATATCTGTTGATTCACCAACTGATCTGACAAATAACTTCGTCTCTTCAAAGCTTGGGATATCAACCATATCTACAGAATATAAATTGAAGTAATATCTCAATTTATCAGTTATGTAATCAAAATATTTCTTATCTTGGTTAATTATATCTTGAGTACCGCGTGGTTTTGTGATTATTTCAGCCATAAATTTCCTTTCTAGTGAACTACACGGTTCACTTCATAGACATTCTCAACTTGATTTAAAATAGCAATCAAGTGATTCAATTCATCGACATCTTTCACCATCAATGTCAATGTGATGGTGGTATGATTGACATCGTGAGTTTTCGCATTTAGTTTGTAAACTTTGACATTGTGATAACTTAACAAATTCATAATGTCGACCAAAAGATTGTTTCTGTCAAAACATTCGATTGCTAAATCAACCGGATAATCCTCTTTTGATTTGAAATTTTCATTCCAAAATACAGGGATCAATCTTGCAGCTTCATTGGCGATATTAGGGCAGGAACTTCTGTGAACTTTGATACCGTTACCTTTTGTGATATAGCCTTTTATTGAATCTCCAGGTATCGGGGTGCAACAATTTGCTAACGTTATCATCGCGGTATCACCGTTTTCAAGAACCACAGCATCACGAGAATTACTTTTCATGACTCTCTTGTTGACTGTTTCTTTGATACTTTCAATAGAATTTGTCTCAGGCTTCAAATCGAGATATTCAATTATCATCTGTGGGGTGACATTTTTGCTATTTAAAAGTAAGAATAAATCTTCAGGTGTCTCACATTTAAAATGATCCAAAACCTTTTTGATTGTTACTTGGTTTATGGGGGTAGAAATTTTTCTCTCCTTGAATGAATCTATAAGTGACTGTTTACCTTTTTCGATATTATCGGCACGTAAGTAATCTTTATTCTGTTTGAAAAGATACTTCTTAATATGTGATTTTGCAAAGTTGGTTTTACATATATTTAACCATTCGGAAGTTGGATGGGAGTTTTTGCTTGTTTTAACTTCCACAATATCTCCTGTTTCCAATTGTTTTGATAGTGGAACCATAGCATTGTTGACTTTAGCACCACTTATTGTATCACCGATTTTTGTGTGAATTCTATAAGCAAAATCGATTGGAGTTGATCCACTTGGAAGGGAAATTACCTTACCTTTTGGTGTAAATACATAGACATTAGCATCAAAAATATCGTGAGTCAGGGTATCGACGAATTCTTTTGCTGTTGATTCTTTCTCCTCTTTATTTGAGATTGAGATAAAGTCTCTGAACCAGTGAAGTTTTTCTTCAATTTCACGTTGTTCTGCTTTCGGATCGTAGTTTGTACCTTCTTTGTAACGCCAGTGAGCAGCGATACCACTTTCCGCTGTTTCATCCATCTGCTTTGTTCTTATTTGCACTTCAAAAGTGTGACCATCATCAGTCATGATGGTTGTGTGCAAAGATTGGTACATGTTTAATTTTGGTACTGCAATATAATCTTTAAATCTTCCTGGGAGTGGTTTGAAGTAAGCATGAATGTAACCTAAAATTTCATAACAATTAACTTCAGTTTCAGTTATGATTCTCAAAGCGAGGATATCGTAGATCTCATCGAAAGATTTACCTTTTATATACATTTTTTTGTAAATTGAATATATTGACTTAACTCTTGAAGTTATTTCAAATTGAATGTTTGTTGAGGATAGTATCTTTGTTATCTTGCCTTTGATTATGTCCAAAGCTTTGTTGACGTTTATTTGCATTCTATCGATCAACGTTTCAATTTCCTCGTATTTTTCCTTTTCAAGATAATACAAAGAGATGTCTTCGAGTTCAGTTTTAATTGTGGAAATACCTAGTCTATGAGCGATAGGAGCATAAACTTCTAAAGTTTCTTTAGCGATTCGTTTTTGCTTTTCAGCTGGTTGGAATTGTAAAGTTCTCAAATTGTGAAGTCTGTCTGCTAATTTGATGATGATAACTCTGATATCCTTAGCCATCGCAATGAAGATTTTTCTATGTGATTCGGCTTCAAATTCGACATTGTGATAATCGGATAACCTTGTAATTTTAGTGAGAGATTCAACCAACGATGCAATTTCTTCACCAAAAAGATCTGTTATCTCCTCTTTGGTAGTGTCAGTATCCTCAATTGTGTCATGCAAAAGACCGGCGATAATTGTGGAAGGTCCTGCATTTAATGTTGCTAAGATGTAGGCAACAGCAATCGGGTGTGTAATATAAAGATCACCACTTTTTCGTCTTTGATTTTTATGTTTCTCTTTAGCAAAGAGATATGCTTTTTCGATCAATTTGTCGGATTTTTCATCTTTGATGTACTTGGAATAAGCTTTTCTAAGATCCTCAAATTGATAAATTGTGTTTTTAATTTCCATTTAGAATTCGTATTTGATTAAAGATTCAACTTGCACACCCTTTAAGCATTCTTCGTTTCTAACTTTAGTCAATTCAACAAGTGTAATAACACCGACAACCACAGCTTTTTTCTTTTCAACAAGATTTTTGATTGCTTCTAATGTTCCACCTGTTGCAAGTAAATCATCGACAATCAGAACTCTGTCATTTTCATTTATCGCGTTCTCATGGATATTGATCGATGTTGTACTGTATTCAGTATCGTATTTGTAAGATATTGTCTTGTTTGGAAGTTTTCCATCTTTTCTAGCCATCACAAATCCAACATCAAGTTCATAAGCTAATGGGACTCCGAATACAAAACCTCTTGCTTCAGGTCCTATAATGACAGTTGGTTTCATTTTTTTGGCAATTTTGGCCATATCTTTGATTGTTTGCTTCATGGCTTTTGGATTTAAAAGTAAAGGAGAAACATCTTTGAAAGATATGCCTTCTTTTGGAAAATCTTCGATAATGTCTATGTATTTTTTCAAATCTAAACTCATATGTCGTAACTCCTTTAAATTTACCTTGAATATTATAATAAATTTATCTAATAATATATTTAATTGAGGAGAAAATATGGTTTTTGTTATTTCAAAATTGGGTTGTTGTTCCGGCGTAAAAAACGCTTTGAAATTATTTTTAAAAACAAAAAAGGAACATCCGAACAAAAAAGTAGCTTTTAATCATGAACTGGTTCATAATTTGGATACACTTAAACAATTGGATCCAAACGATGATATTTCAATTGTAAATGTGAATGAAGTGAGTCAAAAAATGGATGATACCATATTGATTTTCTCCGCTCATGGACACACAATTGATGAAGATAAAAGAAAAAATTTATTTTATGAAACAAAAGATGCTTTATGTCCTTTATTACTTAACGAATATAAAATTTTAGATGATGTGAAAAATGATAACACAACTACATATTTATTTTATGGTAATGGTAAGCATCCTGAAACATTGAGTGTTATATCAAGATATCCATTTTTGCATTTTATCGATAAAAATGAAGACTTGGAACAACAATTAGAATTGATAGATTATAAATCAAGAGTAGTTCTTTTCTCTCAATCAACTATATTGTTCGTACCATATGATAAAATAGAAAACTTCATTAAAAAAACAAGAAAGATAGAATTTATCAAAAAACCTCCATGTAAAATTTTGTCAGAGAGGGTGAATGAACTTTTGAAATTGAAAGATAAAGTTGAAAAGAATAATTCAACTTTCATAGTGATCGGTGATGAACAATCCAGCAATGCCAAGGAACTTACTAAACTTTGCCAAACGACATTCAAAGATAGCGAATGCTATTTGGTTAATAATTTGGAAGCTTGCAAAAATATCAAATTTTCAAATAACAATTTCTATGTCATATCCTCAACTAGTGCGACAGAACATACCTGCAATTTGATTATTGATTATTTAAAAACATTATAAAAAAGGCTTTAAGGTTCTTTTTATGCACTCCGATTAATAGTTTCTTTATAAATCTTAGTACATATCACACCTTAAAGCTCTTTTTTATTTGTACCAATTGGTCAACAACTCTTCAATAAGTTTAATTTTGACTAAATTTTCCGGCTTTTTTTGAATAATCAAAGGTAATGTTTGATAGCGTTCAAATTCATTTGTCAGATATTTCAACAAAATGGGGTCTTTTTTTTCAATGGCTTTAGGACCGTACATCAAACTTGCTAAATCATATGGTTTGATTACTTCATCTTTAACATGCTTTGTGAAGATCACAGGGTAAAATTTCTTATGTTCCTCAACATAAAATTCATCCACAATTTCAAAATTGTTCTTTGTGAGAAAATTTCTCAATTCATATTGTTCAGATTGTGGTGAGACTATGAGCAATTTCAATCTTTTAGCAATATCGATCTCACTTCTAATAATATGATCAATGGTGTAACCACCCATACCTAATATTAAAGCAGTATCGATATCATCTGGAAGATCTTTCAAACCATCAGTTAATTTAGTTTCAATCAAATCTTCTTTGTTTGCTTTTTTAATATTGTTAACAAGATGAGAATATGGACCTTTTTTGTTATCGGAAGCGTAGATTCTTGTAAAACCTATATCACTTAAATAAATCGGTAAATCACCATGATCTGAACCGATGTCGGCGATATTCATATCTTTGTTCAATTTCTCAGCAATCGCTAATAATCTTGGGGATATTTTATTAGTCATTTCTAAATTCTTTCAAAACTTTTATACGATTTGGATTTCTCAATTTTTTCAAAGCGTTAGATTCAATTTGACGAATTCTCTCTCTTGTTACGTTGAATTCTTTTCCGACTTCTTCCAATGTGTATGGAGTTCCAGTTTGTAAACCGTATCTAAGTCTTATAACACGTTCTTCTTTATCGGTTAATTCTTTCAAAACTTTGTCCAATTCTTCCTCAAGGAAAGATTGTGCTGCATATTCACTTGGAGAAACATTTTCTTTATCTTCAATAAAATCGGAAACATGAGAATCATCCTCTTCACCAACTGGTTTTTCAAGGGAGACTGGTTCAAGTCCATAATTTAATATTTCCTGAATTTTCTCTGGTGGGAATTTGTTATTGATGTAATCAGCTACCTCTTGGATTGTTGGGTCACGATTAAGCTTTTGAACTAAACTTCTTTTAGCTTTGTTGATTGTGTTGATATTATCAACCATATGAACTGGAATTCTTATGGTACGACTTTGATCAGCTAATGCTCTGGTGATTGATTGACGTATCCACCAAGTTGCGTATGTTGAAAATTTGAAACCTCTTTGGTAATCGAATTTTTCAACAGCTTTAATCAAACCTCTATTTCCTTCATCGATCAAATCTGAAAATTCAAGGCCGTGATTCAAATATTTCTTAGCGATGGAAACCACAAGCTTTGTATTGGAACATATCAAAGTATCTTTGGCTCTTTTATCACCGGCAGCGATTCTTTTAGCAAGTTTTATTTCCTCTTCTTTGGATTTTAAAACAGGGTATTTTCCTATATTACTCAAATATAATTTAACAGCATCGGTGTGTTTTATATCATCTTCAACATTGCTGTAAAAATCATCACCACTATCGAAATTTTCTTCATCATCTTCATAACTTGCTATTTCATCCAAATTTTCTTCGATGTCTTCATCGAGTGGTTTGATATTTTCGGTAACATAACTTAAGATATCGTTGATTTGATCTTCAGAAAATTCATATTTGTCAATCTCTTTGTTGACATATTCTTCGATATCATCATCTCTCATGTTTTTGGTTTTTAAAATAAGTTGTTGTTTCAATCTTTCAATTATCTCTTCTTGAGATTCAAACTCACCTAATTTAGTTTCATTATTCAGTGCATTAGTTTCAGATTTTTTCTTTCTTCCCATAACAAAGTCCTTTCAAAAAAACAATTTATTTATAGTCACAAAAAGATATTTTTAAACTATAAATTGTGTTAAATTGAAACTTTTTTGATAATTAAATGAATTTTTAATATCTTTCAATAATTTCTCTAAGTTTATTTAAAAGTGTTTTGATTTTCTGACTTATCGCTTGCGGAGACACTTTATATTTTTTTGCGATGTCTTCAAGTTGATATTCTTCATTGTATGGTTCTAAACCAAATCTCATAGCTAAAATATCGTATTCATCTTTGTTAAGAAAAATCAAACTATTTTTAAGCCCATTTAAAACCATCTCACGATCGGCGTATTCTTGCGGGGTCATTGTATTATGATCGCGAACAATATCAGAAAGTGTGTAACCATCCTCGTTCAAATTAGCATCGAAAGATTGTTCGTGAAACATATTGTTGAACAAAACGAGTTTTTCATCGGTGAAAGGATTATCTTTGAAACAAACTTTATTAACTTCGTCGAAAGAATTGTCACACTTTCTTTCGTTATCAAGTTTCTGTTTGGCAGACATGAAAGTGTGATATTCGTTTAGTAGTCTTGAAGGAATTTTATAAGAGTGCATATTATTAGTGATAAATTTATTGATGGAATTTATCAAAATTTTCCCATAATAAGTTATGAATCTTACATTGAAATTTGGATTGAAATCTTTAGCGGCTCTATAAAGTTCTTCATAGGCAATTGAATAAAAATCCTCAAACATATTGGGGTTAGTTTTTCTTAATGATGAGTAATATTTGTTGATCAAAAAATAAGCGAATCTTTTATAACAAAGGAACAGTTCATTCTTAGCTTTATCATCACCTTTTTTAACTTTTTCAATCAATTTCAACTCTTGTTCTTTCGAGATATTTTGAGAATCGATGGTTGATTCTGTTAGATTGGTGTCAGCATCTAAAGTATCATTTTTGGATAAATCGGAATTCAAATAAGTATCAATTTCATTTTCAATTTTGTTTTCGCTTTCACTGAAAAATTCCTCTTCATTTTCAGTATTATCTATATTAACACTCATCTTTTTCCTCCGTTATTCTTCACATTGATGTTTTTCCTTATCAAATCAAATTTATCGTTGATATCTGTATAATCTTGATGTAGAAGATTCTCAGTTTGCTTGTTTTTTTCAATAGTTTTTTTCATCTCTAAAATCTTAGTTTTATCGATTGTTGTTGTTTTGAAATTGAAAATGTTTTCGATTGATTTTTTAATCAAATCATAAGATTTGTAAAGATCATTCTCGCTTTTAGTTCTTTCGTTGTCATCTTTTGCTTCAATTGATTCTTTTTTAAATTCGATTGTTGCCAATATTTGACTTAAAGCAGTTGTGTCTTTCAAAATGGATTCACTCTCTTTGTTTTCTTCGTAATAATCAATCAACAAGTCTTTAATTATGTTGATAAATGGAGAATTAAAAACGAAATTTGTGTTTTTTAAATCTTCGATAAGTGCATTATCGGAAGGCATCAAAGAGAGTAAATCTAATTCACATCTGATATTGTATAAAGCGATATTGTAAACGTCGGTTTTGTATTGTTTTTTCACATAATCATTCAATAAGGATATGTAATTATTTTTGATTGTTTTGTTATAATTTTTGTTCTCGTGCTTCAAATTTATGAAGTTGTTGTTATTTTTGTTATTTAAAAACATCCTTTTAATATTATCAACGCCGATATTTTTTAAATTGTTGATTCTTTGACATATAAGTTCTTGATCAATAGGATTTAAATTATTGAAATACCAACTGAAGGAAGTTATAAATTTTGATAAAGAATCAGAGCTGTAATTATCAGTCATGATCAATCTATCCAAGGTGTAATCAAGGATATTTTTTGTTTTATTCAATGCTTCTTTGAGTTGTTCTTTTCCGTACTTATTGAAAAATTCATCGCTATCTTTGACATCTTTAAATGGTTCAACAACTGTTACTTTGATATTAGTATTTTTTATTGCATCGATTATTTTCTCAGTACCGATGAAGCCAGCATTATCATTATCTAAAAGTAATCTTATTTCGACGTTTAGTTGTTTTAAAAGCTTCAAATGATAGTCTGTAAAAGCTGTTCCCATCAAGGCAACGCTATTTGCAATACCAGTTTTATAAAGGCTAATGCAGTCCATAAATCCTTCAACTACATATATACATTTTTCTTTTTTAGCAGCTTCAACTGCTTCGAAGTAATGATATAGCAACTTTGATTTGTTGAATAAAATTGTTTCAGGAGAATTCATATATTTAGCATTTGCATCTTCATCTAAATAGATTCTACCACTGAATCCTATAGTTCTGCCGAAAGCATCGGAAACTGGAAACATAATACGATTTTTATAACGATCAGATATTATATTTACATTGTTTGTTGTGATGCCGACTTTATTTAATTCTTCCAAGGTGAAATTCTTTTTCTCAGTGAGCATTGTGATGATATTTCTATTATCATTTGGAGCAAGTCCAATTTGAAAATGCTCGATTATATCCGAACTTAAATTTCTCTTTGTCAAATATTCAATAGCTTTAGTACCTTCTTTTGTTGATAATTCATACATGTAGTACTTTTTAGCTACTTCCAAAAGATCATACAATTTTTGGTTTGGATCGGCTTTTGTTTTAGTAACAAAACCTTTCGGTAATTCAATATTGCAAATAGAACAAATCTTTTGTACTGCTTCTGTGAAATGCAATTTTTCATAATCCATCACAAAACCTATGACATTACCACCATGTCCACAGGAGAAACATTTGTAAAGTTTTTTTGTTGGTGAAATACTCATGCTTGGGCGAGTATCGTTGTGAAAAGGACAAACAGCAACGTAAGAATTACCATGTTTTTTGACATCGATAAAAGTACCGATAACTTGAACAATATCGGCTTTATCAATGACTTGTTTGATGAATTCTTCTGAAAATTGCATTAAAATCTCCTTTTATTTAAATAAGAAATCCTGGATGTATTTGTTCAGCTTGGTTATTTTAATTCTCACTTGTTCCATCGTATCACGATTTCTCACGGTTACACATTTATCGTTGACAGAATCAAAATCATAAGTTACGCATAAAGGTGTACCGATAGCATCTTGTCTACGATAGCGTTTACCTATAGAACCAGTTGTATCGACGATGTAATTTAATCTTCTATCGAGAACTTTCAAAATCTTCTTGTTAGCTTGTTCAGTTAATTTGTTTGATAAAGGTAAAATGGCCACTGTGTATGGTGCAACACGAGGATTTAGATGCAAAACGATTCTTTTATCATCTTTGACATCTTCAACATCATAACTATCGCAAAGTAAAGCTAAGATCAATCTATCGAGACCGAAGCTTGGTTCGATAACAGATGGCAAATATCTTGTGTTTGTCTCTTGATTGTAGTAGGTCAAATCTTGTTTTGAGTAATCTTGATGGCGTTGCAAATCGTATGTTGTACGGCATGCGATACCCATAAGTTCACCCCAACCAAATGGGAACAAGTATTCGATATCAGTTGTAGCAAGTGAATAGAATGCTAACTCTTCTTTTTCATGATCTCTAAAACGGATATTCTCATCTTTTAAACCGAGAGTTTCAACGAAAGATTTGCAGTTCTTCTTGTAAAATTTGAACCATTTTTTATCTTCGCCAGGTTCTATGAAAAATTCAATTTCCATTTGTTCAAATTCCCTAGTACGGAAAATGAAGTTTCCTGGAGTAATCTCATTTCTAAAAGCTTTTCCAATATCACATATACCTATTGGTAATTTGCTTCTTGTGGTACGAAGTACATTTTTAAAATTTACGAAGATACCTTGGGCGGTTTCCGGACGTAGATAAACGGTTGATTTACTATCTTCAAGAACACCCAAAAATGTCTTAAACATAAGATGGAATTTTCTTATTTCTGTGAAGTTTCTAGAACCGCATTTAGGACAAACAACCTGTTTTTCCACATTCACGATTTTGTTCATATCACTTTCAGAAAGTTTATTTACATCGTATTTATCACTTAATTGATCTTCAATTAATTTATCAGCTCTAAAACGTGAATTACAATTTTTACAATCGATAAGTGGGTCAGAAAAGTTGGATACATGTCCTGTTGCTTCCCAAACCTTCGGATTCATCAAAATTGCAGGATCAATCAAGTAATTATATGGGATTTGTCTGACAAAATGCTCAATCCATAAATCTTTAACATTGTTTTTAATCAAGCTACCTAATGGACCGTAATCCCATGAATTAGCTAATCCACCGTATATTTCACTGCCAGGATAAAAAAATCCTTGTGTGATAAGGTGATTTGTAATCTCTTCAAATGTAAATTTTTTCATATTAAACCTCGTAATAACTAACTTATATATTATATTTGATATTTGTTGTAAAAAGTTTAAATACTAAATTTTTTCTAAATTTAAAATTTGTTTGTAAAAATTGAACGCATCTCTTTGTTGAATATCGAATAAATCATATAAATTCGAGGTGAGATAATCGAACAAATTATAAGAATACTTACGATATAAAGTTGAATCAAAACTCACCTTATCAAAGTTTGTTTCAATTTCATTGAGAATTTTGAAATAATTTTCATTTATGATATTTGTCTTCAATTTATTTTGACAACTATGACAGATAACTCCGCCAAACTCAACATTGAAACTTCTGAAGTTTTTTATATCAGCATCGCCACAATTTGCGCAATAATTGAAACTTAGATTGTTGCCAAGATACTTGTATGCATTTCTTATGAAATAAAGTGCAATTATGGTAGTATCAGTTTTCGAATTTAGCGATTTTACTATCTGTTTCAATGTTTCATATTTGAATTTGTCATATAAAAACAATTTGTTCAAAGCTTCTATGATGAACAATTTCAAACATTCGGTCTCCAAATTAGTTATTGTAGATGAAAATTCACATGATGCATGAGTCAAAATAGGATGTTTGAAATTCTCTTGTTGTGTTATTTCAAAATTGACAATATTTAATAAACCTAACGCGTTCCTAAGTTTGCTTTTAGGTTTATTTATATTTTTAGCATAACAAGATAATAAACCTTGATCTGTCAAAAAAGTTATAACAGATCCGTTTTCATTAAATTGACCAGTTTTTACTACAATGCCTTGATTATTGAATACTTTCTTTATCATATATCAACGCCATAACCGTGTTTTCTTAAGAAAATTTCGTTATCTCGCCAATTTTTTTCAACTTTTACTAGAAGATTGATTCTTACAGTTTTACCTGTAAATCCGTGGATTGCATTTTCACTGTAAGTGCATATTTTGCGTATCATCTTACCTTGCTTGCCAATGACAATTCCTTTTTCTGATTCTTTTTCAACATAAATATCAGCATAAATGTCAATCTCTTTTTCAGTTTCATCAACTTTAATTATTTCAATATGAATGGAGTGAGGAACTTCTTTTTCCAAATTTCTCATGCATTTTTCTCTGATAATTTCAGCATAAATAAATGTAGCAGAGTGATCTGAGATCATGTCATCAGGATATACTAATTCACCTTCGGTAAGATGTTCTTTAATTTTTGAAATTAAAAGATCGATATTGAAATTTCTAATTGCAGACATCTCAACAATTGTAGCTTGAGGACAAAGACTTTTGCATTCTTCCAATTTTTTTATATGTTCTGGAGTTGTAATCAAATCAATCTTGTTAAAAGCAATTATTATTGGACAACCGATGCTTTTTACATCTTCTGAAAATGTTTTGTTGACCGGTAAACTTGCATCAACGACATACACCAAAACTTCGCAGTCATTTTTAGCGACTGCACTTTCTCTTAAAAGAATAGAACCTAATCTACCATGAGGTTTAAATAATCCTGGTGTATCACAAAATATGATTTGTGAATCATCATCGTTATATATACCTCTTATATTTTCCCTTGTAGTTTGTGGTTTTTCAGAGACAGCTTGAATTTTGATGCCGAGTATCTTATTTAAGATTGTGGATTTACCTGAATTTGCACGACCATAAAGAGTAACAAATCCAACTTTTTTTCTTTTTTGTTTTTCTTTCATATTTTTATAGTGCTGATTTTGTAAATGTGTATGGGAGGATACCTTCAACAGTACTTTCTATGTATTCTCCGCTTCGATTGAACATGATTATCTTTGTGTCTAAACTTAAAAGTTCAGCCATAACTTGTCGACAACTTCCGCATGGTGAAACAATCTCATCAGAATCACCGAGGACACTTAAATATTCAACATCTTCATTTTTAATTTGTGCTAATTTCATTTGAACCATAGCAACTCTTTCGGCACATAAGCATTCACCATAAGCTGCATTCTCAATGTTGGCTCCGATAAATTCTTTACCGTTTTTAAGTTTAATAATGCAAGCTACTCTGAAGTGTGAATAAGGTGAATAGCTCAACTTTTGAACTTCCTGTAATTTTTTAAACAATTCTTTATGCATTTCATACCTCCTTTTTCAAATAACAATCGAATATTTTATTTTGTAAATCAAACATAATTTTCTTCTCTTCTTCATTATGAACGTGATCATAATTAAAAAGGTGCAATAATCCGTGTATGAAAAGGTAAATTACTTCCTGCTTGGCAGTTAAATTATATGTTGGTGCTTGCTCCTCACAGATATCTTCACATATGTAAATATCGCCTAAATCGTAAAATTCACTTTCAGAATTCAAATTTTCATCACCTTCATAATAAGCAAAGCTTAAAACATCAGTTGGTGAATCTTTCATTCGGTATGTTTTGTTCAATATTTGTATCTCTTGTTTTGTGACAATGGAACATGACACAACGTAGTAATGTTTTCTTTTTAATGTTTCAAGGACAAGTTCAAAAGCAATTTGTAAATTTTGATTTAAATTCTCTTCATTCAATTTCAAATTATGTGTTGCTGAAAAATTTAGTTCAGTTTGAAATTGCGAATTATTCATGAAAATTTTAGCCCCCTGTGTGCTAAAATTATACATTATTTATTGTTCAAATAAGATATAAAATTGCTGTCAACGTGCAATAAATTTTCCCTGTAATCCTCCAAATATTGGGTAGTTTGTTTGGTTCTGCAAACGTAAACAACAACAATGGAATATATGCCAAAATAGAACAAAAACATGGTTATGTTGTAGTTTGTATTGACAAAAACAAGAACCAGATGATAAGCGAATATTAAAAGCAAAGTTCCAAACAAAGGGAAGTACTTGTAAAAAGCATTCTTGAAACTTGTTTTCAATGCTACATTATAATTATCAATGTAGTGTTCATCACCAAGTTTGAAATTTTTATACATCAGAAACTCATTTCTTGTTTGTATTTTTTTACTTACTTTCAATTTATTATCAAAGCCCATATCGAACAACAAGTACAAGATTATGAAAAATGATACGATATAAAGTTGATCGATATCTTTCAAAGCTATTACAATAAGGAAAAATAATAAAGTAGTGATGTTTATAAAGAACATGTTTACTTTATAAAAAGATTCACTTTTCAATTTCATGATATTTTTAAAATTTTCAGATTTTTGAATTTTATTTTCATTCATATATCTAAAAATGATATTTTTATCGATCTTTTTATTAACTTTCAAAAGATAGAATATGTGACCGATTATAGTTGATATTAAAATAAGCAAACTTACGAACAATATAACTTGATTTTTATATAAATCAATGTAAACAAACAAACCTATTGAACTTAAAAGTTCCACAACAAAGAAAGTAATTATAATTGACAATTCTGACTTTGTAATAAAAGATGGTAAGTTTCTTTTAATTTTTGCTTTATTTTTTTGTTTAGTTATTAGAAATTTATTAAGGCAAATCTCTTTAAAATCATTCAATTTACATAATACGATTCCATAGTTTGGGTCATAATAGGTTATCTTGTTTTTAGTTACTTTTAAAATAAGTATGAAGTGCTCTTTGCTATCCTCTTTTATTTGAGCTATCGCAGGTAGCTCTTTTCTGGATATGTTTGTGACATCCTCTTCTATGGCTTCGACAACCATATTGTTCTCCTGTAAAACTTTTGAAATTTTGAAAAAATCATCAAGATCATCATCTAAATGCATGCACATGTAATTCTCACATTTATTAACGATACTTAGATATTTTCTCACTACTTGCTGACCGCATGTTTTTTGCATAAAAAAATCCTCCTATACAATATATAAAGAGGATTTAGACTTCGTTATTTAAAATTTACTGTTCTTTATAAAAGATCGACACAATCATAACATCTGGTCATGATTTTATCGGTGGAACCTTTTCTCAATAAATTTGAAAGTTTACTGTAAAAATCAGTTTTATTAACGCTGCGAGGAAGATTATCAGTCATATCGTTTATTGATACTTTACTTGATAAAAATGTCGTTTGATTTTCATTAGAACGATCTATCAACAATTTTGTGAGGATAGTTTCATAAAATTTGTTCAACTGGAAAGGGGAATTATCAAAATTTGTCAAAAATAGATAATCGGCATTTACTGCTTTTTTATAAAGTTCAGCAAACTCCTTATCGTATTTAGAATTGTAGACATCGTAGAATAATTTTCCACAATCCACTATTGAAACTGTCTTTTTATATATAGCTAACTTATAGCAATAATAAAACAGAACATTGATAGCATTTGAATTTTTGGAATAAAAATGACAGTTTGGTAGTCTTTTATTTTCCTTAATCTGTTTTTCATCAACAAGAATGGCATTCAATTTTACATTTTTCAGTGAATCTTTGAGTTTGATGTAGTTACGTAATACATCTTCTAAATGTTGGCCTACTTCAAAAATTTTGCTGATACTATAATCATTGTAAATGACATTTTTGGAAATTAACAATTGATTTTTGGTCAATTCACATGGGACAATTTCATTTTCTAAATAGCCAGTGTCGAAATCGTAAACAAGTTTTGTGCAATATCCTTTGTTTTTATTTTTACACTCATCTAATTTCATCGGACATTTGAGGCAATTGATATTGTTATCGTAAAATGCTCCGATAAATCCTGCGTTATCGTGTATCAATTTTTCTTTCTCTTTTTCGGATAATTCTTCACCACTACCCTCGTAAATATCTTGGAAAATTGCATTTAACTGTTTTTGCATAAAAGGGTATTTTTTAATTTTTTGTTTTATCTCTTCAACGAATTTATTTTTATATTCATCGCTAAATTCAATCTTTTTATCAGTCATAAATATCTCCTTATGTTATTTGTTAGGATCCAATATATCCAAAGATAATTCTTCTGAATCGATATCATCAAAGCCACTTTCTTCCAGATAAATATTATCATTACTCTTTTTGTTAGATACTTTAGTTGACTCAAGTTTATTGTTGTATTTATTCTTCTTCTCTTGGTTTATTTCATAAGATTTATAAAGATAATCTGCAACGCTACTAGCGCTGTTTAAATTTTTCAAACATATTGTATTTGCAATTTGTTCAATGTATTTCATATTGAACACTTTAACGACATTTTTGCAATAATCGAGCAGAATATTGATAATTGGTTCAGTTAAACAAAAATCAACGCTAAGTTTATCAACGATGTTCAAAGCAAGTTTATAATTACCTGTTCCGTAATTTGCAAACTCCTTTGATAAAAAATTCACCGTTGACATATTGATTATGCGGTTTAATCTTCTTGTAAATTCACTATCACCTGGGACATATTTAAAAGCGATGTTATTTTCAAAGTCATCATTGTTATTACCGAAAATCTCATTGTCATTTTTTAATTTTTCAAAACTTGTACATAGGTAATTTTTGACTTTGGTCAAAAATGTATTTATATCGAAATATTTGTTATCTTTTGTACTTTCGTAAAGAAAATCACAATAGATATCCTCAGTTAACTCATACAGATTGATGTAATTTAAAATTTGGGCTAAATTTGCTTTGTAAACTGAGAAAGTCAATTGATGATTTTTCAAAGCTTTCTTAAAATTAGTTTCGTTTGTCGTAATTTTGAATGTTTTCACATATGATTTATCGATAATTTCACTGTTTTCAATATCTTGTGATAAATTTTGTGAAGGGATACTTTTCATTATTGAATCACCGTAAAAATCTTTGAAACTGGTTTCGATTTTAACAAAATTATTAAAAACATTTTTATTAGTCAAGAATAAGTTTTTAACTTGTTGAAAATATTGATTATTCGTACTATTTATAAGTAAAGAAACTAAAGCAGGATCTTGGAAAAACTTCGAAGGTGATGCAACTGGATGCAATTCTTCCAAATAATATATCGAATTTTTCTTCTCATCACGGTAACTTGACACAAGATTAATTGCCTCTAAATATGAGAAACAACGAGCTAATTCCATCTTTGAAAAACCAGTCATCATCTGCAAGTCTTCACAAGTGTATGTGTTATTACGATAATCGAGAGCTTTAAGTGAGCACAAAATTCGATATAAATGGCAATTGTTCGCTTTCAAAAATGGAGCGTAACAAAGCGAAAATAAAAGCTCATCACCCTCACTTGTTGAAAAATCTTTCACAACTTTAATTATCGAATTGTTCTCTAACTCTCTCATATTTACCTCGTAAAAAAGTATAACAAAATTATCTTGTATTTGGTTTGAAAACTAACCCCTAATAAAATTGATTAAAATATACTATTTATATACATAAAATAATAGAAAAAAATTATAATTTATAATGTGTGAAAAGAGGTTTTCGTATGGAAGCAAAAAAGAAAATAGGAATTTTGACATCCGGTGGTGATAGCCCAGGGATGAACGCCTGTTTAAGAGCAGTTGTCAGAACTGCGATTGAAAATAATTTTGAAGCTTATGTTATCGAAGAAGGATACTATGGAATCTTGCATAATTTGATGCACAAAGTTGAGAAAAAAGATGTGTCCGATATCATGCAAAAAGGTGGCACTATAATTGGAACAGCTAGATTACCAAAATTCAAAGAACCCGAGGTTCAGAAGAAAGCAGCTGAGATACTTAAAAAACAAAACTTCATCGGTGTTGTTTGTATCGGTGGTGATGGTACATACGCTGGTGCTATGAAATTGACTGAAAATGGAATCAATTGTATCGGTTTACCAGGTACTATCGATAATGATATAACAAGTTCTGATTACACAATCGGATTTGATACTGCTTTGAATACTATCGTTGAAAATATCGATCGAATAAAAGATACCTCAACCTCACATAAAAGATGTGCCGTTGTTGAAGTTATGGGAAGATATTGCCCTGATTTAGCTTGTTTTGCAGGTTTAGCAACAGGTGCTGAGTTGATTCTCACTTCCTTGAATCCGATGAGTGAAAAACAGATACTTGAACATATGAAAAAAGAGCATGATCAAGGTAAAAGAAGTGCATTGGTTGTTGTGGCCGAACATCTTCTTGATGTCAACGACTTGGCTAAAAAAATTGAAGCTTATTCCGGCTATGAGACCAGAGCTACTGTTTTAGGACATTTACAAAGAGGTGGTAGCCCAAGTGCAATGGATAGAGTTCTCGCATCTAGACTTGGTTATCATGCAGTCATGCTTTTAAAGGAGAACAAAGGTGGTATCTGTTTAGGAATTGTTGATAACAAAATTCAACAAACACCGATATTGAAAGCATTGGATAAAACTAGTTCATCACACGATAAGAAGATTTCTATATCGAAAGAGATAATCAAAATAGCGGAGATAATTGAGTAGTATGAATGAAAATATAAGTAAGAAAACTAAAATTGTCTGTACCATTGGCCCTGCTTCAGATCGTTACGAAGTTTTAAGAGAACTTTTGGAAAACGGCATGAATGTCGTAAGATTGAATTTCTCACATGGTTCTTATGAAGAGCATCTTGAAAAGATAAAAACCGTCCGTAAATTGGAAAAAGATGAGAAAGTCATCATTCCAATTATGCTTGATACCAAAGGTCCTGAAATTAGAACACACGATTTCAAAAATGGTCAAGCAGCTATTCAAACAGGACAAATTATTGAAATTTACGATCACGAGATTATTGGTGATGAAACTAAATTTTCCACCACTCATGCTCAATTGTATGATGATGTCAAAGTTGGCAACCACATAAAATTGGATGATGGAAATCTCGATTTAGTCGTTATCGATAAGCGTAGCAAAGATCGTGTTATCATCGCTAAAGCTACTAACCATCATACCATTAAAAACAAACGTGGTATAAATTGTCCTCAATGCAATTTAACAATGCCTTATATCTCTGAAAAAGATCGTAATGATCTTATCTTCGGTTGTGAACAACAGGTCGATTTGGTCGCTGCAAGTTTTGTCAGAAATTTGAAGGATATTCAAGATATTCGTAAAATTTTGGATGAGAATGGTGGTAAAAATATAAAGATAATCATCAAAGTGGAAAATGTTTCCGCAGTTAAAGATTTTGATGAATTAATCAAAGAATGTGATGGTGCTATGGTCGCAAGAGGTGATCTTGGTGTTGAAGTACCTCCAGAGGATGTTCCTATCATTCAAAGAAGAATCATCAACGTTTGCCGTCAATACAGAAAACCTGTTATAACTGCAACACAGATGTTGGATTCAATGAAGACTAATCCAAATCCAACAAGAGCGGAAGTCAGCGATGTTGCAAATGCTGTTATGGAATCAACTGACTCAGTTATGCTTTCAGCCGAAACTGCAAGTGGTGAATATCCTATTGAGTCTGTAGCTATGCAAGCGAAGATCTCAGCAAATATGGAAAACTTCATGTACAGTAAGGAGAATGTTGAACAACTCAAACATCTCAATTATCATTCACATGCGATAAATGATGCTATCGCTGCATCAGTTAGTGAAGCTGCTAACAGCTTGGAAGCAAAATTGATCGTTTCCTTCTCTGAAACTGGAGCTACAGCAAAGTTGATCTCATCATACAGACCTTGCTGCCCAATTATAGCTGTCAGTTCACATTTGAATGTTTGCCGTGAAACGGCATTATATTGGGGTGTTTATCCAAAGAAGGTTAAAAAAGTCCCACAATTTATCGAAGAGATGGAAGTTTACTCCTTGTTCTTAGGTCGTAAGTACAATCTTCCTGATAATTCGAAGATCATCATCACTGGTGGCACACCTGTTGGTGCTGGAAAGACAAACTTCATTAAAGTTATCGTTTTAAATCAGAAAGATGAGGATATAGATTTATGAGAGTAGTTGGAAAAGTTTATGCCATAGATTTAGGAGCGACTAATTTACGAATCGGAATTGTTGATCAAGACCTCAACATCATCGATGTGATAAGGGAAAAATCAACCAAAAACGATGCACTCAAACTTTACGATCAGATTCATAGGATGATTAAAACACTCTATGAAAAGAATAAAGTTCCTGTCGATTATATCGGTGTTTCATGTTGTGGATTTGTCGAAGATAGCAAAATAAAACTTCTCCCAAATTTATTTATCAATCGCTTCGATTTGAAATATCATCTGAACAAAGATTTTCCAGAAGCGAAAGTTTTCATAGCAAACGATGCCAACGCTGCCGCTTATGCTGAAGCAAGCTATGGTTCAACAAGTGAAGTTGAAGATAGTTTCTTTTATACAATTTCATCAGGTATAGGTGGATGTCTTGTTTACAATAGAAAGTTGGTGAATTTACCATTTGAAATCGGACATCATTATTTTCAATACAAAGGTCAATTTCATGAGATTGAGGAATTGTTATCCGGCAATGGAAT
The DNA here is from genome assembly GCA_944332485.1 of uncultured Bacilli bacterium. Lineage (GTDB taxonomy): Bacteria > Bacillota_I > Bacilli_A > RFN20 > CAG-288 > CAJMBK01. The sequence continues at coordinate 28,472 of CALVKB010000008.1, forward strand.
TGTCAAATTGTGTGCATTGAATGGTGTTGAAGTAAAAGATGCATCCGATATGTTCAACGGTGTGAAAAATAACGATAAAAAGTTCATCCAAATTTACAATGATTGGATAAAGAATTTAGCTGCATTCATCGCTAATAATCAATTGAATTTCAACACAGATTTGATTGTTTTATCCGGCGGAGTTATGAAATCCAAAGATATATTTTTGGATGATTTGTCCGCAGTTAGTAACGCCTTTATCGCTAAATATCCTGTCAAACGCATAAGATTTGTCAATGCCAAGTTTGATCAGGATGTCGGATTGATAGGTGGTGCTAGTGTCGGATTAGCATTGTTACCAAAAGGGGAATAAATAGAATATATATGAAGATAGAATTAAGTGAAAATGAAAGATTAACTGGTTTAGAAAATTTGAAAAAATTGCCATCTGATGTTGCCAAAAAAGCAGTGGCGATGAGAGTTAATGGGCAACTTATGGATTTGCAAAGAGAACTTCATAACGATGATGAAGTTGAATATTTAACAACAGATGATAAGGATGCTTTGCAAATTTTGTATCATTCTAGTGCACATTTACTTGCTCAAGCGATATTGGAATTGTATCCAGGTACACAACTTGAATATGGTCCTGCACTTGAAGAAGGTTTTTTCTACGATTTTGAATTTCCTGAAAATGTTGTTATCAATGAGAAGGATTTTCCAAAAATTGAGAAACAGATATTAAAATTAGCTGAAAGAAATTTAACAATCGAAAGAAAAGTTGTTTCAAAACAAGAAGCTAAACAATTATTTGAAAATCAAAAATACAAATTGTTGCATATCGATGAGATAGAAGGCGAATTGACAGTTTACAAGCAAGGTGATTTTGTTGATCTTTGCTGTGGACCTCATGTTCCATCAACTAAATTTTTGAAATTTATAAAATTAACTGCCATCTCTGGAGCCTATTTCAAAGGTGATAAAAACAACGCAATGTTAACAAGAATCTACGGCACCGCACAATTTACAAAGGAAAAACTCGATGAATTTTTAAAAATTGTCGAGGAAAGAAAATTATCCGATCATAGACGTATAGGTCAACAGATGAAGCTTTTTATGCTTTCTGACTACGGACCGGGCTTTCCATTTTGGCTTCCAAACGGTATGATTTTGTATCATCAACTTGAATCATGGTGGTATGACATTCATGCTGAGAATGGTTACAAATTTGTCAAAACCCCGATCATCTTAAATAAGGAATTATGGTTGACCTCTGGTCACTGGGCTAATTATAAAGAGAATATGTACACCACCAAGATCGATGAGGAGGAGTACGCAATCAAACCTATGAACTGTCCAGGCGGTATGTTGATTTATAAAAATGACATACACTCCTACCGTGAATTACCATTACGCTATGGTGAGCTTGGTTTAGTTCACCGTCATGAAGCAAGCGGTGCTCTCAACGGTTTGTTCAGAGTTCGTACTTTCACTCAAGATGACGCTCATATATTCTGTACACCAGCTCAATTGGAGAAGGAAATTTCCAATTTATTGAAATTGTTCGATAAGGTTTACAAAGTTTTCAATTTGCCATATCACATCGTTCTTTCAACAAGACCTGAGAAAAAATTCATCGGAAAAATCGCTGATTGGAACAGAAATGAGAATATTCTTAAACGTTGCTTGATCAAAAACAAGATTGATTTCAAGATCAACGAAGGTGATGGTGCTTTCTATGGTCCTAAACTTGATTTCAAGATCAAAGATAGTCTTAACAGAACTTGGCAATGTGGTACTATTCAACTTGACTGCAATCTTCCAGAGAGATTCGATTTGACATATGTCGATAAAGATGGTGAGAAGAAACGTCCTATCATGTTGCATAGAGCAATTTTCGGATCCCTTGAGAGATTCATCGGTGTTATTACTGAGCACTTCAAAGGAGCATTCCCAACCTGGTTAGCTCCAAAACAAGCCATAATAATTCCTGTCAATTCTGAGATAAAAGAGCAAGTGAAATTTGCTATGAAACTTGAAAAGAAACTTTTGAAGTACAATGTTCGTGTTTCAACTGACCTTAGAAATGAGAAGATGGGATTCAGAATTCGTGAAGCTCAAGTCTCAAAGATTCCATATCAAATTATCATCGGTGATCAGGAAGTTTCATCAAACAATGTCTCCTATAGATTATTCGGTGAGGAAAAAACAACAACATTACCTATCGATAAGTTTGTCAAATTGATAACAAACGATATTAAAACTCACCAAACATATCGAAGCTAATAAAAAATTTATCTAAACAAAAATTGCTATTGAATTTAATATGTATCTTTTTACTGGACATCCAGTATTAAGTTCACATCTAATAAATTCAATAGCTTTTTTAATATATAAAAAACTCGGCAGAATGTTTGCCGAGTTCCAGAAAGGAGGTTACAGAAATTTAAATATAAGGAGACTATTTAAATTTACAAGATTCATAAATGAACCCCAGAATTTTCATTCACCGATTTCATTTTGAAATCATTTATAAGATCTTAACGATCCCAGAATAATGTTATTCACCGATCCTATTTGATAGAATCATTTATAAGGCATGCGCCCCAGAATTTGCATTCACCGATCCTGAAACATCAGAATCATATATAAGATCTAACAGATCTCCGAATAATTATTCACCGACATTACTCGAAGTATATGTCGAATGATTGGACAGGTTGAACCAAGTAACCACTGTCTCTGTTTTGAACGACAGGTTTTGTTTGATTCAATGTCATCGATAAAGTGAGAGGAATCAATATTGCAGCTGAAATAAAAGTTAATGCTGTGCAAGTTATGGCAGTACGTCTTATTGCCAAATCAGTTTTCTTCAAACCAGTTTTGAATAATTTTTCTTTCATACTTTCGATTCCTTTCTCTACAATCTTTGAATAGCTCTTAATTTACTCGGTTTGCAACGTGGATTATCCTCTATTTCTTCGTAGGAAGGAGCAATTGGTTTTTTGGTCAATACTTTGTACTTCACTTCTTTTTCACTAGGAGGGAGATATTTTGAGATAAACACCTCTTTGGTAAGTGAATCAAAGTAACGTTTGACAATCGCATCTTCGTGTGAGTTGAAAGTGATAATCATCAAAATTCCATCTTTGTTGAGGAATTCTGTGGCTTTTTTCAAACCTTCAATTAATTCGTCATGCTCTTTATTCACTTCATATCGTAAAGCCATGAAAGTTCTCTTAGCTGGGTGATGTTCTTTAAACAACTGTTTCTTAGGTAATGAACTTTTGATAATATCAACCAATTCGAATGTGGTTTCTATTGTTTTGTTCTGCCTTGCTAAACAGATGTTTTTTGCAATGGACTTAGCAAATTTCTCATCACCATAATCGTATATGATTCTAGTCAAGTCTCTTTCTGAATAAGTGTTGACAACTTCATAACAGGAAAGTTTCTGACTTTGATCCATTCTCATATCCAATTTTGCATCAAATCGATAGGAAAATCCTCTTATAGGATCATCGAATTGTGGAGAACTTACCCCAATATCAAATAAACAAAGATCAATTCCAGCAACATCATTCTCTTTTAGATAGTCAATCGCTTTTGAGAATTTCGACTTAACTATATTGATGTTACCTTTTAAATTCTTGAAATCTTCCTTAACGTATTTGATAGCTTCATCATCACAATCAAATCCGTAATAATTAAGATTTTCAGAATCCAGCTTCTCTATTATCTTTCTAGAATGCCCGCCTCGACCAAGGGTCATATCTACAAATGTGAATTTGGATTTAGTTGGTTTTTTGACAAATGATAATACTTCATCAAGAAGCACACTTTTGTGCAGTTGATTCATCTTATCCAATCAATTCTTGTGCGGATTTAGAATAATTCTCTTCGTTGTGCTTATCAACCTCAGTGAATTTATCCTTGTCCCAGACTTCCAAATGGTCGTTCATTCCAACAAGTACAACTTCCTTTGTGATATGTACTTTGTTGAGTAAAAAAGAGGGAATAATAATTCTGAATTGAGAATCCATCGTAACTACTTGCGAGTTAGAGAAGAAGACTCTTTTAAGTAATCTGGATTTCTCATCAAAATCAGACAAACTCTGAATTGCTTCTGCTCTCTTTTTGTAATTTTCTTCATTGTAGAGAGACAAGCAATTATCAAAATCGAGTGTCACATAGATGTCAGTTGAAAATTCTTGTCTAGCTTTTGAGGGTAAAACTAAACGCATCTTATTATCAAGAGAATGAAAATATTGTCCTAATAACATGAACTTTCCTCCACCTACACCCATAGTATACCACTTTCTCCCACCTTTTCAAATATTCCCTAATTTTTTTATAAAAAAGACCACTCAGTTCTATTCTGGCGGTCGATATTTTAAAATATATGAATTTTTGAGATATTATGAAAGAAATTTTCATAATAATATGGTTTCCCTAAGATTTTCAGTTTTCGTAAATGTCCAAATCAGCACTATATAATAAAGCGACAGCTAAACCATAAACATCAAAATCACCATTGCTCAATTTATCCAAATCGCTGGTGTTGATATCATCAGATATGTAAATCTCGATGAAATCTTCGATATTAGTTTTGAAAGATTTTGCACTGTCCAATTCAAATGCTTCTACTTCTCCAAACAGCTTACATTCACCTTTGATAAGTCTTTGATTGACTGGTTGTAATTTTATCTGTAAGTTCAAACACTCGAAATTTTTGATATAACCGCAGTGATTTATTATATCTTCAGTTGGATACAACTTGAAATTCAACTCAGCTTCTGTATTTAAATTGAGATAATTTTTATCAATATATAATCTTCTGTTCAATTCTTCATTAGTTTTATTCATATGAGCCTCTTATTTTAAGTATTTTTCAACTTTCTCTTTTACCGGTAACAATAATTCACGAATATCCTGATGAGCGAAATTTGAACATCTCAATTCGAAAATGTGCTCCCATTCTTCTATTGAACAGGTGACAATAATACGAGCTTTCAATGCGTTGCAAAGAACACTTCGAGCTAAATCAGGTGTTGCACCTTCATTAATAAGTGAGAAATAAGCATCTGTTTCATGTTGAAAATAATCATCATAAATCTTCTTATGTTTTGAATAATCAACAGGTTTGATAAATGTCAATTGATTTGAAAATTTGTTTTTTGTGTAGTTGCAGTATCTTGTAGATTCTTGAGCGAAAGCACACAATCTATGTCTGACAATCTCATGTGTAACTCCGCGGTTTGTAACTAAAGCAAATGATAAAAATAGATGTACTTTTCTTTGTTGTAAAGAAAGTGTTGTTGGATCAACTTTCTCCAAATACTTATTCGATTTCTTTATATTTAAATTCAAAGCTTCGTTGATCAACTTCAAAACATCATCATCGACACTTGACAAAAGAATCTCACCTAAGTTCACTTTGTTTTTCTCTTCACTTAAACAAAGTTCCATCGGTGTTCTTATTGAATAAGAGATGATATCTTCTGTTATCAAAATAAAACGATTGTTCAAGTTTATCAAATCTTTGAGAAGTTTTTTGCACTTCACTCTCATGACAAATTGATAATGCTCAAGCATTGCAAAGTGTTTGTTATTGATCAAACGTTTTAAAAAGGCGTAATTGTCATCGTAATCTTTCTCTTTGACCTGATAGCAATTATGAGCGATCAAAGCTATCTTATTAATAGGATTTTTCTCCAAAATCTCCTCGTTTGATTGTTCAATCAAGACATAGTTGTTGTTTTCCATCTTACTCACCTTTCAATTTGATATTCAATGTTCGCTCGCAATTTTCAATGATCTTATTTGACATAAGTTTCAATTCTTCATCGGTGAATGTTTTTTCAAAATTCACGAACTCAACGTTCAAACCTATGGAAGTTTGATTATCATCCATCTTGAAATAGTCGAACAATTTGATTGAATTGATATTTTTACCGCATGTTTTTCTTATAACATCAATTATGTTGTTGAAACTGACATTATTATTGAGAATAAATGAGAAATCACGGCTGACTTTCGGATAAGATGAGATAGGTTTCATCTTCTGTTGGTTCACTCTGACTTCCTGGAGTGAACTTAAATTCAACTCCATCAAGAAATATGGTTTTACCGAAGTTATCTTAGGACTGACTAAACCGAATGTTCCAACAAGTTTGTTGTTGATAAAAACATCGGCTGATATTCCCTTATGGAAGAAATCATTAGTAGATGGTTTTAAAACATAACGGTTAGGTTCGATTTTATAAACATCCATAACACTTTCAAAAATACCCTTCATATCATAAAAGTCAAATTTATGGAATTCAAGTTTATCACGGTTAAATTTGAAGTTTGCCAAACCTACTGATAGTAAGTTTTTCACACCGTTTTTAGTATCGACGTTTGAAATTTCATACAAAGCAAGATCAGTATGACGGTGATTTACATTGTAGTTTAGAGTTTCGATCATACTTGGAAGTAAATCTGTTCTCACATACTCGTGATCAGCAGTCATCGGATTGGAAACGATGAATGGTTCTTCTTGCTTGAAGACTTGAACAAGTTCATGTTGTTGCTTACTTATCAATGTGAAGCAGACAATTTGATCTAAACCTAAGTTTGTCAAACGATTATGTAACTTTTTGATGTTGTGTTGTTCATCGGTCAAACTTCCGACAGTTATCGGCATCTTATCTAATGTCAAATTGATATTCCTGGCCATATAAAAGCGGAAGACTTCCTCTTCAATATCGCATTGTTCAACTAAATCAGTTCTATCAATTGGGACAATGACATAGTTTTTATATAATTTGATTCTCAAACTTGAGAGTGCTTTTTTAACTTCTTCATAACTGTAATTGGATCCTAAGCGATTGTTAAGCTTACTTATTGAGAAAGGGATTTTGTTTTTGAATGGTTTGAGCTTTGAGTATGATGAAATACTGACAACTTTAGCTTTCTTAAAAACCAATTTGCAAGTATTTATAAAAAGTGTTAAAGCTTCTTTTGTCAAATATGGATTGACCTTTTTGATAAATAAAGTTGAAGAATCAGATATCAAATTGAGACGTTTTGATGTTAAACGGATATTTTGATGGAAGAAGTTAGCGGCTTCGATCAAAACATGTTTACTATTTTCATCACAAGCACAGTGTTCACCACCCATTATTCCACCAAGGCACTCAACATTATCATCAAACATAACACAAAGGTCGTTTTTCTGAATTTGATAATCCTTCTTATCCAAGGCTTTGAAGGTTGTTTCTACATCATCTCTGACGATGATATTTTTGTATTTACCTATCTTATCCAAATCATAAACGTGGATAGGTTGCCCTGTCATCTTCATGACGAAGTTTCCAATATCAACTAAACAAGAGATGCTATTTACATTGCATTTTCTCAATACTTCCTGCAACCATTGAGGTGAGGTTTTATTTTCATCAATCTGCAATTCGACAAAATCCAATTTCTGACATTTACTTGTTGCAGATTTACAATTTCTTTTTAAAGGTAATTTTTCAAAATTGTAAAGTTTATCATCGATCAACAATTTTCTATCAACTAATGAAGCAATCTCTTTTGCCATCCCGTAATATGACAAACAATCACTTCGATTGGCAAGAACATTGATATCAAGATAAACATCATCAAATCCGAGAGTTTTAAAAACATCCTGTTTGCCAATTTCAACTTTTTCATCACATATGAAAATTCCATTTTTTATATCATCAGGATAATAAGAATCATCGATGTTCAATTCTTTAAGAGAACAACACATACCATATGACTTATAACCACGGATGGTACTTTCTTTGATAACGACATTGTTAGGTAAAACGCAGTTGACCATCGCAAGGATAACTTTCACACCTTTTTTGACGTTTTTAGCACCGCAGACGATATCCAAAACTTCATTTCCGATATCAACTTTCAAAAGATGAAGATGATCACTGTCGGGATGATCGATGCATTCGGTGACTAAACCTATTGCGAGATTATCGATTTTTTTGTTAAATTTAACATCTTCGACTTCAAATCCAGAGAATGTCAATCTTTCTTTCAAATATGAAATATCTATATTTTCCAAATCGACAAGTGTCTTTAATATATTCAAACTGAAGACCATACTTTACTCTCCCTCTTTTGCAAATTGTTCCAAGAATTCAACGTTATTTGTGTAAATTCCCTTGATGTCATCTATGCCATATTTGAGCATTGCGATACGATCGATTCCAATACCAAAAGCGAAACCTTGATATTTTTTATCATCGAAATTGTTCAATCTTAAGACATTCGGGTGCACCATTCCAGAACCGAGAATTTCAATCCAACCGGTATCTTTACATAAAGAACAACCTTTCCCATTGCAATTGAAGCAAGAAACATCAACTTCCACCGATGGTTCAGTGAATGGGAAGTAACTTGGACGGAATCTGACCTCACGATTTTTACCAAACAGATGTCGTAAAAGTAAAGTTAATGTTTCCATCAAATTACCCATGCTGATATTTTTATCGATGACCAAACCTTCAACTTGACCAAATTGATGCGAATGGGTGGCATCGTTATCACGGCGATAAACCTTTCCAGGGCAGATAATTTTGATAGGTACTTGCCCTTTAGCATCTTGCATAACATGGGCTTGAACAGCCGATGTATGTGATCTTAACAATGTGTTTTGATTTATGAAAAAAGAATCCTGCATATCTCTAGCTGGATGATCTTTTGGAGTGTTCAACAATTCGAAATTGAAATGATCCAACTCAACTTCCGGACCATCAGCAACTTTGTATCCCATGTTCAAGAAAAATTCGGTGATGTCATCAACTACAAGTTGAAATGGATTTTTCGCACCGAGTTTCTGTTTTCTACTTGGAAGTGAAATATCTATTTTTTCGTTTTCAATTCTTTGATTGATCTCCTCATAAAATTGTGAAAGTTCCTTCTGTTTGAGCTTATCTTCAACGCTCATCTTCATTTTGTTGATTCTCGCACCGATGGAGACTTTTTCCTCTTTTGTTAAGGATGCAAAAGAAGCGAAAATGGAGAGGAATATACCCTTTTTACTGAGATATTTATTTTTAATTCTCTCAATTTCCTCTTTGGATTTCGCGTTTTCAATTTCTTGCAATATTTCATCAAGATTCAAATTTTCTATATTCATAAATCACTCCTTAATCAAACAATATAAATTATATAACTATATTTATTAATCGTACTGGTTAATCCTATTTTTCACTCGTGCATAAAGATAGCCATCATAGAGCTTTTCTATTTTCAAAGCCATCTTGGTATCGAAGTATTGGATGATGAGTTTTCCAACCTGATTGATGACAAAAAAAACACCCAAGCAGATAAAACCGGTCCATACAACACTTTCAAGTCCAAAAGTGAACGCTGACCAAACAATTGCACCAACTGTGACAAGTATCTGGCTTAGCATAACAATCAAAGTAAATCGCATGAACGCTCTAGATCCACCTTGTTTTTTCACCGTTAATAAAACGCTTAATAAGGTGATAGCAATTCCAATCATAGAACCGAAAGTGGAGGTTAGGATGGTTGACATCATTTTAAATGAGCCTAATGCTAGCGTGTTTATTGCAGTTTTTGTGATAGCTGTCACTGGTGTTTGCAATGATTTCATCATCAAATAATCTTTATTCAAAGTGTTAGGCAATGAAACGATACTTCGTTTTTTAGCCAAACTGAATATGAATATCTCATTTGGATTTTTCTTGTTGAGCATCAACAATCGATTGTGACGATCGATGAATTCCGAGATAGATTCATATTTTCCTGAGGCGATAGGAATTATCTTTGTTATCGAATTTAACTCCATCTCACTACGATTAGCGGAGATGATTTTAATGTTCTCATTGTATTTGTAATTTTCAATAACCAAAGATGAACCGGAATCGATGAATTCCTTTTTCTCCTCTTGTTCATTTTTTTTCTCATCTTCGAAGAATAATCCGTCATTTTTCAATGGTTTCATCGAGAATAATGTTTTCTCGGCTTTCTCCATTATGGTTGAAATTTGACTGTAATCTTCCCTCCCCTTTGATAAGATTTTGTTGAATATTCGGGAGGTTGTCATTTCTTGGTGACCTCCAAAACTAATTTGGAGATGACATATTTATCATCATTGTCCAACCTATTGAAAATATAAGAGTAAACATAGTTGTAATATTCGTTACTCTCTTTGTAAAGTTTATTGACGTCCAAAGACAACAATTTATCGACTAAAAAGGTCTTATACTCAGAAAAGTGCTTGATGAATTTTCTTTTATTTTTGATGAATTCCTCGTAAACTTCATGCAGATTATCAATCGCCATCAAGTTGTACTCCTTCAAGGCTATTTGATTGAATTTATCGGTCAATTGTTGAATTTTATTGGCGTAATTATCGATCAAATTGTCGTAAAGGATTCTCTCATCATCGGATAATGAAAGAACATCGAGATCCTTTTCAAGTTTTCTGACAGAATTTAGGACAATTGAGAATTCCTTCTCATTGTTGACATCATCCAAAGCGAGAAGCTTCTCTTTCAAGCCATCCAAGATATCCTGATTTTTTAAATTGATCTGCTGTTTTTCCTTCTCGATTGTTTTCAAATCTTCGTTTTTATAAGCTTCTTTGATCTCATCAAATTTGTTCTTTAAGATCTTGAGCTGATCAAGTTTACTTTGATTCAATTTTCTTTGGGCTTTATAACGATCCAAACATACTTCGATGTCTTCAAGCATCTTTTTATAATCTTGAATTTTCAAAGAACCTATCAATTTCTCGGCGATATTTATGTAATCGGAAAGATACACGATATCGCTTGGTTTGTTATGGCACAAAGATGCGATTATATCCAAAGCATCGATATAATTTTTCTCTTCAACTAATTTTTTAAAATCTCTATGTTCAAACATATTACTTATTCTCCATCTTTATTGTTTTTAAAAACTCAGGAACAATATCCAACAAATCATCATCTTCATTTATTTGTTCATCGATATTGCTGTGTAAATTGACATTCGCATTGACCCTTGATAATTCGATATCCTGGGAGTTATCATCAATTTTCACATAATCGGTGGCGATCAAATATAAATTAATCTCATCTTTTAAATTGTCATCCAATTCAAATCCGAAGATAACATCAAGTTTTGTCTTGGAGATATTTTTAAAATATGTGACACATTTATCAACATCATCCAAAGATATATCTGAACTGCCCTTGACATTCAAAATGATCGTTTGTGCATTTTTGATGCTGTATTCAAGCAAAGGGTTATATGAGCATAATTTTGCTGCTTCGATGATCTTATTCTTACCTTTGGCATGAGATTTATTTATCATCGTGAGTTTTTTATTTTCCATAGAATGTTTTATATCGGCAAAATCCAAATTCAAAACACCGGTTGTTTTCAAAACTGACAATATTGTTTTGATTGAATCAACCAAAACTGCGTCACTAGCTCTAAATGAGTCATTAAGGGAACTTTCCCCCATTGAAAACATTATATTGTCGTTGGAGATGATGACGATGTTATCGGTGTATTTATTCAATTCAACAATACCAAACTGTGCTTTTTTACGTCTGGTATCTCCTTCAAATTTGAATGGGGTTGTGACAATGGATATAACCAAACAATTTTTAGATTTGGCGAGTTTTGCAATTTCACTAGAAGCTCCAGTACCAGTTCCGCCACCCATACCACAGGTGATAAAAACGATATCGACATTATCAAAAATATAACTCAATTTATCCAAGTCTGCGATGGCACATTGTTTTCCTATCTCTGGATCACCACCACAACCGAAGCCTTTTGTTATACTCTCACCTATCAAAATTTTGTTTTTTATAGGTGATTTATCCATCTGTTGCTTATCAGTGTTGATTGCAAAAATTTCCAAGTTTTCCAAATTTTCTTTTTCCAAACTTGCACACATATTCATGCCAGCTCCGCCTATACCAAGGCAGACAAATTTCATGTTTCTATTTTCCATCATAAATCACCTCTTAAAATATGATCAGATTTATTATTTTCAAATAAATTTGAATTCTTTTGTAAAATCAAAGCTCCTAATGAAGAATAAGAATGATAATTTCTAGCTCCGAGAATATCAAGTTTGAAGACTTTGCATCTTTGTAGATTATTCTCAGATATCAAATCTATAAAATGAGGAAAGTGAACACCATCACCGAATAAATATGTTGTTTCTTCATCTTGATTCAAATATTTTTTCATTTCATCAAAAAGTGATTTGTAAAAAGGAACAAGCATATTGTTCAAGTCATTCAAATGGATATTTTCCATAACTTGAATATTGTAAATAAAACTGTTGCATAAGCCGTAATGATTTATCAAAAAATCAGTCTTCTGTGAATCTATTTTAAAAACATCCATGATGTTCTTTTTTAAATCAAACAAACTTGTGGAAAGTTTCGATATATTGGTTATTGCTCCATTTTCAACTTTCGATATATAGGAAACCATCATATCAAAATCGCAGATGTTGAATGAATGGGTGTTGGTTAAAGTCTTGATCAAGTTCATCTTACAAACATTCGCTGGGTATATATTGCTTATTTTGATATTCAAACTTCGTTCAAGATTTTTGATCTTCGTATAGTAGTCACGATCGATTCGATATATATTGTAATTGACATTGAAGACATTGAAATTTTTCAACTTCATAAAATTATCAATTACCATACCATTAGAATGTAAAATAACATTGTCCAAACAGATATTTTGAAAACCATCGTATTTGTCAGAATCCAAAATGAAAGAATACAATGATTTTGAAAAATTCTTATTCATAGTGAACTCTTTAACGCTCAAAACTTTGTTGTTTGAATTTGCAACAACGTTTGGTGAATTTATGATGATAGTCGCCTCTTGAAAGCTAATTTGAATGTCGTTTTCAAGTTTTTTTAGCATATCATTGATGATGTTTATTGTCGCATCATCAAATTTATAATAATTTTCACTTAAATCATATTGCAAATCTCTCTCGATAAAATCCAAAGTGAAAATTTCCTGTCCGTAGATGTATCCGGCGAATAAACTTACATAGTTGGAATTTATCTCAATAAAAAGTTTGTATGAATTCATAGAGATATTTTAATAAATTTAATATACATATACAATTTAATATAAAATCAAAAAAGGCTAGCACAAACTAGCCCTATTATCATAAAAATACTTGTTAAATGAACTATCTGAGAGAATTGATGATCTCTTGACGAATTTGCTCAATTGTCTCAGGATTGTATCTTTGTAAACAATATTTTGCACGATCTCTGACATCATCTAAATCGGAGAATGTCTCGTCAGGAATCAAAATGGATTTTGAATTATCCTCTTCAAACAAAACGATAAAATAGAACTCGTGTTTATCCAACTCTTTCAAGAATTCTTTTCTCTCTTCGGAAAGTTGTTGATTCTCTGGATTCAAACAAACAGGTTTGCTCATCAAAACATAGGCAAAACGTCTTGGGGTGATATCCTTTAAGACGAATCTTGCTTTGGCACCTTGTGCCAAATCGCAATCCGGTTCTCTGAATTCATTAAAATAATCTTCAACAGTTAAGTCTAAATTAGGAAATAATTCACTAAATTTCATTTTATATTACCTCACACATATAAATTATATCACTTTTTATAATGGTGTTATTTAGAATGAAAAATATGTGTTATTTATCATATTTAATGCAAAACTAAGCACTTAAAAATTTTTTAAAATGATAATGCTGTTTTTTGACTTCAAA
>CALVKB010000009.1 GCA_944332485.1 uncultured Bacilli bacterium
TCGTGCTTTTTTGCATGTGTTGTTTTTTCAATTTTTTTAGTGCTTAGTTTTGCATTAAATATGATAAATAACTTAATTATTCCAAATTTGGGTTCAAGGTTCTAAATGAATACGAACCAATCAACTTTTGTAATGGAAACATCAAAGGAGTTATTAAAACTAAACTCACTCCAAGTGATGCAAATATATATCCAGCGTTATATAAAACAAATGAATAAAACCAAGGATTTGTATTTTCTGGAGCGTACTCTGCAAATACCCATGCACCAGATAATCCAGAAAATAAATATCTAACTAAACTCGCAATAATCAAACTGACAAAGTAAACCCAATAAGGTTTTTTTGAATATAAGAATTTATGAAAAAATCCAACGACTCCCATCATTCCAAAAGCCAAAACATAATCCAATACAAATGACCAAGGATTAAATGCAGCGGAAGCACCTCCATCAATGAAGAAATTAAGAATTCCAAAGCATGTTGCTCCAATAAATCCATACAAAGGACCACAAACCAGTCCCATCAAAACAATAGGAATCAAAGCGATGGATATATGGCCACCTTGTGGCATTGCCAATAATGGTTTCATCATAAGATCTATGACAATAGCAACTGCTAGCAAAATACTAGTGACGCATATTGAAAGGATAGATTTTGAGCTGTTAAATCTTGAACTCTTCTTATTTTCATTTTTTACTGTTTTATTTTCCATGATATTCTCACTTTCCAACTTAAAATATTCTTTAAAAATTGTTTATTCTTCCTCATCTTTCAAAGGATAATAAAATGCTTTTTTATCCAATGGTCCGATCTTTCCTGTTTCATTTCCAGGAGTAGCAACAGAAAATGGTTGAACCAACATTTCCATTTTTGAATCAACCTCATCTGAATAATGAACAATGATGGATTCAATTGTAGAACATAAAACTGGAGAACCATACTCTAATTTGCCATGATGAGAAAGAATGATATGTCCTAGTACTGATAGTTGTTCTTCGTTCAAATTTAATTTTTTTCCTTCTTCCATAACTATATTGAAACCTAATGAAATATGTCCAAGCAAGTTACCTTGAATGGTATATTGTGTAGCTTCATATCCACTTAATTCAACTGTTTTTCCGATATCATGAAGAAGACTTCCTGCAATCAAATAATCCTTATTAATCGGAAGGTAATCATAATTAGATGCCATCAATAATGAAAGTTTACAAACAGAGATTGAATGATATAAAAGTCCACCTCTATAAGAATGATGAACACTCATAGCAGCTGGATATGTAAAATATTTATCCTTGTGTTTAATTATCAAAGTTTCAACCAATTCTTTAATTTTCTTATTGTGAATTTTTTCAATGAGTGTTTTCAACTCAGATTCCATATGAGATAAAGAAGTTCTTGAACTATCAATATAGTCATCAATTTGAACATCATTTAAATTCAGAAAGTTATAAGAAGTAACTTTGAACTGATATGAGTTTTTGTATTTGATCAATGTGCCAGTTAAATCAACCATTTTCCCGGCCAATACATTGTCGATATCCTCTTGAGTTGCTTGCCATTTTCTGCAGTCCAATTTACCTGTTTTATCAGTTAAAGTGATGGCTAAATACTTTTGATTATTGGAGGCGATAGAAATATCACATCGCTTGATAAGACCACGAACTGTCGCTTCTTTATTGACGTTCTCATCATTTATAAATTCTTTAATCATATTCTCCCTCCCTCAAATTATCAATAAAATTATCATATTCATTACATATATCATTATAAGAAAAACCTTTTCTCTTAAAATACTGAATAACTGCATTTTTTGTAAATTTTTCAAGATTACAAAAACATTTAAACCGATAGAAATTCTCCATTAAAATATTCAAATTGTCTTTGCTTTCATTCAATTTATTTTCACTTTTTTTCTTATTTTCATTTTCAAAAGTCACATTATTGTCATCGATATATTTACTTAAGTAATAATTTATTTCTTTACTATCAAAACCCAACGAAGCAAGTTTATTGGTAGATTTCTTTTTAAAAGAATTTTTATCACGTTTGTAAAAGTCATCGATATATTTAAATATAATCGTCTCATCAGGAACGTAATCGTTTAAATATTCAAGTGCTAAATCTTTATATATATTGTTTTTGTAAAATTCATTCAGTGCTCTTTTGAAAGAATAACCTTTAAGTTGAACTTTAAATAACAAACTCTCACATTTTTGTCGATTAAAATCTATGTTTGTGGAACTTGAAACAATTTTTAAAACCAACTTTGCTTTATCTTCTTCAAGATGTTTAACATTGATAAGTTTTAATTTAAGCTGCTTTTGAGAGTATGATTTTCTCTTAACAAGATTTATAACGTAATTGACATATGGTCTTAAGCTCTCATAGTCAACTAAATCAATATACATCTCGTAAGTTATTATTTTATCTGGATATAAATAGTATCTTGAATAGTTGTACGGTGATAAATATAGAACATCATTATCATCAAAAGTTACTAATAATTGATCTCCTATCTCCTCGCAAAAAGCAATTTTCTTAAAGGAAAATTTACCAATGCTCTCGGATTGCTTTTTCATATACTTTCTCCATACGCTCAGCGTATTTATCAATCGAAAACAGTTGGTCATTATTTTCTTTGGCAGCGGTGACAATCTTGTTTCTTTCAGTATCACTCATATTCAAAATAAATGTAAGTCTGTTAACGAAACTTTCATCATCATAAAAATAAAATCCTGTTTTGTTATCGATAACAACTTCTTTTAAATTGTAGTCAAAAGCACATAAAACCATACAATTGCAACTCATAGCTTCCGAATAAGTAAGTCCTTGTGTTTCTGAAGTGCTTGCAGATATGAACAAATCAGATAATGAGTAGAAAAACGGCACTTTAGAGTGTTCTACTTTTCCAATAAATCTCACATATTGATCAAGTTCCAACATTGCGCAGTTTTGTTTTAATGTTTCCAAATACGGACCATCACCAACAACAAGTAAAACCACATCTTTGTTTGAGTCTTCTTTTTGAAGATACTTTTTGAAACCTATCAAAATTTTATCGATGCTTTTCTCTTGAGCTACTCTACCTAAATAAAGTAATATTTTTTTATTTTCTAAATCATTTTCTTTTCTAAAATTTTCAAAATCTTCCTTTGAAAATTTGTTCGAATCAAATTCGGTGAAATCCACGCCATTAGGAACAACATGAATGTATTTTTTTACTCCGTAATTTATCAAAGCATTTTTAGCTTTTGCACTAGTTGTTGTAATTGAAGTTGTTGAATCTATGAAAACCCTAGTCACATATTCAAGTAGCTTTTTGGTCATCTTTTCAAAAAGCGGATTCTTCTTTGTTAAGTAATAGGTGTAATCTTCATACATTGTATGATAAGTATAAATAAGAGGAATATCCCATCTCTTAGCAAGAATTCTACCAAATATACCTATTCCGACTTCGGTTTGAATATGAATAATATCAAACTTGAATTTTTTTAACATGTTAAATACTTTATATGAGAATATATTGGAAAATTTGTAATCGTACAATTTCTTCGCAACAATACCTGGTATTCTTATGATGTTATCTTCAATAGTAATTTTCTTTTTATCAGTGTTGGTAACAACATAAACTGTATGCCCTTTTTTCATCAAAGACTTAACCAAGGTTTGACTTGCAGTACTAACTCCGTTAACATCAGGATAATATGAATCAGTAAAAATACCTATTATCATTTTTGATCACCTTTTTTATCTTTCTGTTTGGATAAATCGACAATCTTTATTCCCTTTTCATTGTTATATGACAATTCAGTTGGTTCGTTTTGCAATCTGTTCAACTTCTTAATGTACTTCAGTTCTTTATTTATTTTCTTTTTAATCTGTTTTTGTTTTTCTCTAATTATTTTCTTATCACGGTAATGTTTGAAAAATTTAGATTCATTTTCTAATTCTTTCATCATTTCGATGTCATCGCCGATTTCACCATTTAAAGTTAAAACTTCATTGTAAGTATCCAACAATTGTTGTTTGGTCAAATTCAAAATCTTATCTTGATTATCTTGATTGATATTAGGTTGATATTCCTGTAAATTCTTATTTATTTCTTCAAAAGATAACATGACATCTTTTGTATTCAAAATTTTGTCTTTTTTAGTTTTCTTCTTTTTATGAATATTGTCATTATAATATTGAGAAATTTGCTTGATAGCCGATGAATCATTTTTAATAGAAGCAATTTTAAGATCATAGATAACTTTTGTACGTGAATCTAATTTGAAATTGTATCTCTCTGTTGCTCTCGAATGATATGTTAAAAAAACTATCGCACCTAAAAAAGTTTTTAAATAGAAAGATAATGATCGCGAAATTATATTTGCAACATTACAAATAACATTGTTATTTCCAAAAAATGAAATGAATATTTGATAAAAGCCAAGTTCCGCAGCACCGGAGTTTCCTGGAGTGAAGAATATTCCAGCCAACAAATTCAAATATCCAGAAAGGCACAAAGATTGTCCATATGTTGGATGAGGATTGCTGTAACCGGCAGCAGCTAAAGAAGCAAAATAGTTTATAGAATTTAAAAGTAAAATATTAGTACAAGTAAACAAAACTATGAAAACCATAAGTTTCCAGTTGGTTAACAATCTTTTTAATTCAATTCGAAATGTTGCAATTTGTAATATCAGATTTGCTCTTTTTCTATTTGGATTATTTATCAAATGAAACTTGGCAAGCAAATCGATTCCCTGATTGAAAATTAATCTATGCAAAGGTTTGCAGTAAGCCAAACCAAATTGCAAACCGATAACAAGTGCATTAATAGTGAACCCAATGCCTGCTAACCAAAGTGGTGAAAATGTTATACCGAATAAATCAATAGCTTTTATTTGACCTATCAATCCGTTGTAACCAGCGATAAAACAGATACTTGAGAAAATAACATTACAAATTTGGAAAACGATGAACTCCATCATCAAAATAGATGCTGAATTTGCAACATTCAACCCTTGTTTTTTAAATATGTAAGCTTGAGCAAATTGTCCTCCGGAAGAACTTGGTGTTATATTAGCAAAATACATTCCAATCATTCCGTTAAAAAGTCCTTGATAATATTTGTAATCTTTTTTGTACATCTTACTTAAAAATGTCCAAGTCAGACCACTAATCAAGAAAGAAAGCAAAACAAAAACAATGATAATAGCAACAGGCCACCACATCACATTTGTGAACGCGGAGAAAGTTTCAATAAAATTATCTTTTAGAAGAATATAGATTGCTAACGATGTAGCAACGACAAACACAAAAAAGTATATAACCATCTTTTGTAAATTGGTTAAATGCTTCTTTTTGCGATTAGCTAAGAGTTCTTTAAAACTGTATTTTTCATTAAATTTATGACTGTTTAATGAGAATCTCTTTCTTACTAAATCGCTTGTATCGTCATTTAGTTCAACATCGAATAACGATGTTATATTCTCTTCCATAATTTTTATTCAATAACCTTTTTAACTCTTCTAGTCACCTCTTTTTCGCCTAATATTTGTAAAACTTGATAAAGATTCGGTGAATTTGTCGATAAGCAAACTGCTACTCTCACACAAGCGGCAACATCACCTATATGACCTTTGTAATTTTGTGGTTCCTTTTTGTAATCTTTTGGAGATAAAGCGTAATTTAACTCTTTAGCAATACCTTTCATAATATCGTTAAACCAAGTTTGTTCATCCACTTTATAATCCATTTTTTCAAGGAATCTTGTTAAAACTGCTTTTACATCATCCTTTGTTAAATTTTCAGGGAATGGTAAATCTTTGGTAAATCTGCTTTCATATATTGAATTTGAAAAGAAACTCACTTTTTGATAAATATCAGAATACTTCACATAGTCTTTTCTCGGTTTTTCGCCACCACGTTCAATATTCAAAATTTTCAAATATTTCTCCTTATCTTCATTTATGAAATTAAGAAGTTCCATAGAAAATTCCTTAGCGTACTCTAAACTTTTATCGAATAGCTCTTCTTTGGTCATATATGCGATGACATTTTTGGAAATATCATTGAGTTTTGGTAAATCAAACAAAGCACCATCAAGACTCATCTTGGAAAAAGAAAGTTTAAAATTATCAACATCATCTGTTGGATGAGCCATTAACCACTCTTCAAAATTACTGTTAGCGATGGTGAGTAAATATTTAATCAAACCCATAACAGGATAGCCTTGTTCAATAAAATAAGAAACACTAGCTTCCATATCCTTTCTCTTGGATAGTTTTCTTTTGTTATGTGTTTCACTGTCGTTGACCATAATAACTGGAAGATGAGCATAATTAGGAGCTTCAAATCCCATAGCTGCGAATAGTTCTATATGAATTGGTAAACTTGCTAACCACTCTTCTCCACGGGTAACTAAATTAGTTCTCATAAAATGATCATCGCAAACGTGTGCAAAATGATATGTTGGTAAACCATCAGACTTCATAATAACAACATCTTGATCATTTTCAGATAATGTTAATTCACCTCTAACCATATCATGAACTTTGATGAAATTATTGTGATCGCCATTTGATTTAAATCGTATGATATATGGTTTACCTTCTTTTATAAGTTTTTTCACTTCAGCTAATTTCAAATTTCTACATTTAGCATACTCGCCATAATAACCAGGTATTACTTTGCTCATCTCTTGAACGGCTCTTAACTCATCAAGGTCTTCTTTAGTACAAAAACAAGGGTAAGCACGTCCTTTTTTAATTAATTCTTTAACACAAATTTTGTAGATGTCGGCACGTTTTGATTGAACATAGGGTCCGTATAATCCTACCTCGCTTTTACTGTCACCCATGTATCCTTCATTTTGAACAACACCAAAACGAGCTAATTCATGGCACAATTTATCGCCTGTGCCTTTAACTTCTCTTTTTTGATCTGTATCTTCCAAACGGAAAAAATAAACACCGTTTGTTTGTTTGGCAAATGTTTTAGCAATCAATGCGGTAAACAAACTACCAGTATGTAAAAATCCTGTTGGGCTAGGGGCAAATCTTGTTACAAAAGCATCGTTGGGAAGATCTCTTGGTGGAAATCTTTTTTCCAAATCTGCAACTGTTTCCTTCACTTCAGGAAAAATTAATTCTGCTAAATCTTCATAATTAAATGGCATATAAAACTCCTATATCAATAAGACATTTTTATTATATATTAATAAATGTTATATTAAACTTCATTTAGAAATTTTAAATAACAACTTAGCGTTAATTTAAAAAATTGCTATTTTTTGAAATAGCAATTTTTAAAGTTATATTTGAAACATAAATTTTAATTAGTTCAAAGGTTTAATGTAGAAAGAACCGTAAACTTGATGAGTGTCAATAACTGTTGTAAATGCATGACTATCAACGGCTTTTATAATCTGTATAGCTTTCTTAACTTCAGAATTTGATACAACCATATATATAATTTTTATCGGTGTTCCTGAATATGCTCCTTTACCATCAACAACAGTACAAGCATGAGGGAAAGCATGAATCATAACCGTCGGTAATTCATCTTTAGTTGTGATAATTTGTAACTCTGCTTTCTTGTTTTTGGTGTGGAAAATATCGATAACTTTACTTGAAGTGAAATAATAAACCAACGTATAAAGTGCCATAGTAATTACACTGCTTGTTGCCACTTGTAAAGCCGTGGATTTCTCCGGTAAATTCAAATCACTTGTTGTTATTTTTCCAGGGTACATATTGTAATCCAATATTGTTACTAAAACATAACAGGTAATGGTCACTGCATTTATCAACAAAGCAAATTTGCCAACAGATGTTGATTTTTTATTGGCTATATACATTGCAAAAACATCGACACCACCGGAACTTGCTCCGATAACAAATGCTAACGAACTATGTAATCCAGTCAATATACCAGCAAACAATGCTCTCGCAATCACTTGATCACCGAAATCGATAATTTTACAAAAACTATCTGGTAAAAATTTTATAAATAAAGAAACGGCTCCGACATTCACCAAAGATAAAAATGTAAAACGTTTACCAACTTTCAACCAAGCGAATATGACAATTGGAATATTTATCACAAAATAAAATACTGATTGCAAAGTGTTATCTAAAGTTGGATTGTTAGTTGAGCGAAATAAAGAAATGACTCGAACAATAACCTGGGAGATACCACTTGCACCACCTGAAATTAAGTGGTCATATGCTGGCAAAGATTCAGGTGCTGTGAATGCTCTAAATCCGTATGCAAATAAAAATGCAGATAAAATTGAAAGAATAATATCTCGAGTATATTCGTAAACAAATTTCTGTTTTGGATGATCTAGCAGATAATACTTGAATGATTTTTCAATTTTTTCTTTATTTTTCATAATCTAGAACCTATTAAAAAAAGGCCTATTAATAACAAGCCTTTAAAAATTAGTCATTTTTGCTTTTTGCAGAAATAACTTGCTTACCTTTGTAAAATCCACATTCTGGACATACTCTATGCTGCTTTATTTGTGCACCACAATTTTTGCAAGTTGTTAATGTAGTTTCACTTAAGGCTAAATGTGATCTTCTCAATCTCTTTGCTGTCTTTGAAGTTCTTCTTTGAGGGACTGCCATATATTTACCTGCCTTTCATTCAAAAAATATCGTTAAAATAAACGCTTATTTAGTATATATTTATATATTTTCAAAATCAAGAAAATTTAAAATTATATTGAATAAGTCGAACAAGTGAATTTTCATTCCAATTTTTGCTCAGAAATTTAATGTTTTTTAGCTATATTTATCAAAAAACTACAACGATATCTTCTATTTTTAGCCAAATATTTTTTATGAGTTTTACTACCCCACGAATCATCACCACCAACCCCTTTGTTGAAAGCACAAATAGTCAAATAATTGTATTCATCTTCAGAAAGTTCTGAAAAATTATGTGCAAAATTGATTTTGAATTCATCATATGGCAAATATTTAAAACTGAAAGATTTGTCTATTGATTGGAAACAAACTTCATAATTTTCAATTTGCAATTTAACATATTTAGTTTTTTCGTGATTGCCACATTCCTGTGGTTTGGAATAATTGACATACTGCTTATCACAACTTGATTCATATTCATCAAAAATTGAGCCAAAACATCTGTCTACATAATTATCAAATGGACCTAAAGCACGATATTTGAATTGCTTATATTCTGATTTAATAGGTATCCTTATACCAACTAATGGCATTTTGAAAAACAATCTTGGTTTTTTATAAGAAAAATCAATCTTTAATTGCCCATTTTTGAAAATTGTAAAATTCATAGAAAATTTTTTAAAGAACAACCCAGTTTGCATGTAATATTTAAAACTAACAATAACTTTATCATTCTTTTTAATTACTTTGCATGGTTTTAAATAGGGGTTGTACATAGGATAAACCGATGAAGCTAAATAATATGATTGGAAATATTTCTCTACAAGCATATCATTATCAATAATAGGTCTGAATAACGTCGGCAAAATTGTTTTTTGCAAAACGAAAGTATCATCTATTTTTATAGCAGTCAACCCGTTATTTTCATTACTGAATGTATTGAAAACGTAAGTGATATTTTTAACTTTAATTGTCAAATGTGAGTTTGAACGAAAGATTTCAAAATCATTACTTTCATCCTTTTCAATATTATCAAGTTGATATTTGAATTCATTCTCTTTTATCTCTTGTTCAAAAGTCAAAAGATCACCTTTTTTAAAACAATAAATATCTTTATCATACATAACCAAAATTTTTCTAAAAGAAAAATCGTGTTTTTCTATTTTTACAGAAATTTTACAATTAGGTTTAATATCAAGTTTGAATTCCTTTTTAAAAACAACTTTATCTTCACAATATTCTTCGTATTGAAAAACTAAATCATTAGTTGAGATAAATTGAAAATTATTTTCGATTTCAAAACCCTGATCATTGAATGTAATTTTAATTGGCGAGTATTGATACTTAACTTCTTTTATTTTTCCTGTTATCGTTCTATCTGACAATAACAATCCATTAGCACAGAAATTTGAATCATTAGGGTAGTCATAAAAGACGCCACCTATGAACTGTTTATTACCTATAACAATTGTTTGGTCTACAAAATCCCATATAAATCCTAAACTGAAATGTTTAAATCTTTTTACTAATGAAAGATATTCATCTAAATTGCCGGTAGAATTTCCCATTGAGTGAGCATATTCGCAGAGTAAATAAGGTTTATTTTTATGTTTTTTCAAATACTTTTTAAGTTTCATCGGAGTTGTGTACATCGTAGATTTGACATCTGAAATGTTCTCATATTGTTTTCTATGAATATTCTCATAATGAACTAAGCGTGTTTTATCTAATTTTTTAATATTAATGTTCAAATGTTTCAAATTTTCTCCATCATAAGATTCATTTCCTAAACTCCAAAACAAAATACAGGGATGATTTCTGTTTTGTTTAACCATGCTTATTCCCCTGTTGATGGTAAATTCTTTGAATTTTTCATTGCTACCAGGCAAAATATATCTTTCATCTTTATTTGATGCCCATAACCCATGTGTTTCAATAGGAGCTTCATCCATCACAATAATTCCTAATTCATCGCAAATATCATATAGAAAAGTATTATTTGGATAATGCGAACAACGTAAAGCATTAATATTGTGTTGTTTCATAATTAAAATATCGTTGTATGTTTGTTCAAAATTGATAACTCTTCCCTTATCAGGAGTAAATTCATGACGATTCACACCATATAAAACTAATTTTTTACCATTTAACATCAAAACGTTATCGATGTTTTTTATATTTCTAAAACCGATTTTTAACAAAACTTCATCAATAACTTCACCATTATTTATCAATTGAATAATAGCTTTATATAAATTCGGTTGTTCGGGTGACCATTGTTTGCAATTTTCTAAAATATCTTCTATCTTTAAATTCTCGTCAACATTTGAATAAACTTTTTCTAATATATTTCTATCTTTATCAAACAAACTAAACTTGAAATCACATTTACTTTGATTATTCAAAACAACATCTAAACTTATTAATCCTGTTTTAAAGTCATCTTGTAAAATCGAATTATTGATCAAAGACTTAATTCGTATTTTTGGTAAAACATCAAAATGTATTTCTCTATTTATACCCCAAAAACGCCACATATCCTGATCTGTATACCAAGAAGCAAAAGAATATTTGAAAACTAAAATATGTAAAATATTTTCACCATTTTTCAAATAGTCATTTAATTTAAATGATGTAGAAGTAAAATTGTTGTTCGTAAACCCAACAAATTTTCCATTTAGATAAATGTATGCTGCAGATTCAAATCCTGTTAACGAAAAAATATAATCTTTTGTATCATCAATTTTGCCTATTAAAAATTTTTTCTTATAAACCGCACATTTATTTTTATTCGGCAATTTGTCAAAATTCTCACAAACTAAATTTTCCAACCCTTCCCAAGGATATTGATAATTTACATATTGTGGTTTATCAAGATTTAAAAAAGAAATATGAGAAGGAATATTCGCATTGATAAAATTACAATTATCAATATCATTAAGTTGTGAAGTTAAATTAGAAAATGAATCAAATCCAAAGCAAAAAACTTTCCAATCTTTATCAAAGTTGTTATCTATATTTTGTCTATTTAATACAGGTGTTATTTCTAAGTTATTTATGGAATTTATCGGTTTGTTAAGTAGCTCAAATTGTTCTTTTTCAATCATAAGATTTTTTCTCTTTTACCTGAGTCTGTTTGATGTTTTTTTCGATAAATTTTGCTTAAAGTCGAATTAACTTCCTGCAACACAAACAACATAGAAGTATATGCGTTCAATTCACAGGAGATATTCAAACCGACATTTTCATAAAAACTACCTAAATAAATATCATTAGTCAAAGAGTTAAAATAGAATTTTGTTTTATCTAATCCTTTAATTTTAATAAAGCGAGCTCTTGTTTGTTCTTTATTCATATTCATAAAATAAACAACACATTGTTTTTTGTCTTTTGTTACACAGTTCCATGAAACATAGTTGGTTTCATATGGATTGTAAATTGCATAATAATCGCCTAATGTTACTATGTGATGATATTTTCTAAATAAATCATTCATCTCTTTAATCTTTTTACAATCTTCCTCATTCAATTTATTTACATCTTGTTCGTATCCGAAAGTGCCGAAAAACGCTAAACAAGCTTTATCCTGAATACTACCGATTTTTCTTGCCGAAATATGTGTGCCAATTGAAGATAAAGGATAGAAAACATTAGTTGTGTAATTTATATAAGCACGCATTGCAATGTCTGTTTCATCACTACCCCAAATCTGTGGTGAATAATAAAGCATACCTAAATCAAATCTTCCACCACCACTTGCACATGTTTCCAACAATATATTAGGATATCTACTTGTAAATTGTTCCAACATATCATAAGTTCCTAAAACGAATTTATGATAAGTTTCCTTCTTATGTTTAGATTCCAAACACTCTGAATATGCCTCAGATAAAAATCTGTTGAAATCCCATTTTACATAATCGATATCTATTGAATCTAGAATTGAAAATATCTGAGTCAAAACGTGTTTTCTAGCATTTTCATTAACCAAATCTAAAACAAGTTGATGTCTTTGGAGTGTTGGATTTGTACATTTTTTAGGGTGAAGTGCATACTCAGGATGTTCTTTATACAATTGTGAATCTGGTGAAATCATCTCAGGTTCAATCCAAAGTCCAAACTTCATTTTCTTCAAATGACAATAATCAGCAACTCTTTTCAAATCAATCTTCTCTTTGTTGACAAACCAATCTCCGAGGCTGGATTTGTCATCATTTCTATGTCCAAACCAACCATCATCAAGAACAACTAAATCAATATCAAGTTCCTTAGCTTTGTCAATAAATGAGATGATTTTCTCTGTTGTAAAATCCATGAACATCGCTTCCCATGAATTTAAAAGAATCGGTCGTTCAGCTTTGGCAAACTTCTGAGGCATGATAAGATCTCTAGTTACATCATGAAAGACATTTGAAATACGATTTATTCCATCGCTTGAAAAAACTTGTAAAACACAAAATGAATATAGAGATTCATTTTCAGAAAGACAATAAGAGAAATTTTCACTGTTATATCCTGCGATAATTCTAGTCTGACTTATTTCATCAACTTTAAACTGATAGGAAAAATCACCGGAATATATACACGAAAAACCATAAACTTCACCAGAATCTAAATCGGCATTGGTTTTCTTCAACAACAAACTTGGTCCAAAATAAAATCCACGTCCACCATGATTATCAGAAATCTCTGTCAAGGAATGATTCAACTTGATAACTTCCTGCTGTCTTTCCCATCCCCAAGATCCATGGTAGCAAACTATCTCGTAATCATCATTATCAAGATCCAATTCCATCGCTGAAAATTTATTAACAAATATGTCAGTTTTAGTTCTATTTTCAATTTTACTATGGCGAACCATACAATCGTATTTTTCTGAAATTGTATAGTACAAAGTTAGATAGATATCGCGAGTTTCATCTTTAGTTAAAATTTCCAAAGTTTGACATTCATCCGTGTTAAATCGTGGATGTGGCATCTTGAATTTTTTATCAAAACCTTTGTAAATTTTATGAGAAACATATAAAAAATTTGTGATATCAATATTGGACTCATCATTCACAATTGCAAAAGGATTTCTTTTATCCAATTTCCCATATGGAGCACATTCAAATTTACTTGCGAACATTGAGAAGTAATAGTCTTCATCCATCACCTCTGTTCCATTATCAACATACGCATAACGTTCCATATATCTTTCACTTACACGTTCTTTTGAAATATCATTCAAATATGGACCATCATAAAGATGAATCAAGTAATTATGTTTATTCACATGGATGTAATAGGAGTAATTTTTGGTGGATAAATGGAAAATCTTTCTTCTTTTTTCAAACTTAATACTCATTTTTTAAACCTCATAAACTATAGCTTGATATGGTAATAAATATTTGTCATCGTAAGTTTCAACTGATGAAATTAATATCTTCTCTTTGTTTATATTTGCTATTGGGTATTTAACTTTTTTCTTAGTTAAATTTATCAGAACACAAATTTTTTTATCATCCAAACAACGTTCAAATTCAGTGTACTTATTGGATAAAAATATAACTTTAATATCACCTTTTTTAATTATTTCAGAATTTGTTTTTAAACTTACCAACTTTTTATAAAATTTTAAAATTGAATTTGGATCATCCTTCTCTTGTTCAACAGTGATACCGTTCATGTAATTTTTATTAACTTTCAACCAAGGCTTTGCACCTTGATTAAAACCTGCATTAACTGAACAATCCCATTGCATAGGAGATCTTGCATGATCTCGATTGTACATTGAATTTAAAATTTTGAACAACTTTCTTTTTGGTATGAAGAAAAATAACTTTTTAGCAGTCTGTAATGCATATTTTGTTGCACAATCATCCATCTCCTCCATGGTATTGTCAGTGTAATCAGTCATGCCTATCTCTTGTCCTTGATAAACATAGGTGCTACCTTTTAACAAAAACAGAAGAACTGCTAAAGCCTTAGCGGATTCTTTATGATATTTTTTAGTATCACCAAAGCGTGTCACACTTCTTCGCTGATCATGATTTTCTAAGTAAACTGATACCCAATCTACCTTGTTTTGCCACAGATATATCGGTTTCAAAAGATTCTTCATCTTGAACTTCTTTTTGATGATAGGAAACCACTTAACTCCATCACACATAGCATGTTCAAATTCAAACATCGTATCAAGTTCATGATTTCTAATGTATTTATTAGCTTCATCAGTAGTTAAATTGGAGGTTTCACCAACTAAAAAAGTATCGTATTTAGAAAGCAGATCATCATAGAATCGACGAAGAACCTTATGTGTGCCTTCTTGGTTTATATAATGCTCACCACCTCTGTTCAAAATTCTGAATTTTCCATTTTTCAAACTTGTTTTGTAAATTTGATTTATAACATCACATCGAAAGCCATAAACACCTTTATCCAGATAAAATTTCATGACATTTTCCACTTCTTTGATAACTTCTTCATTGTGAAAATTCAAATCTGGTTGTTGTTTTGTATAAAGATGCAAATAAAACATACCATCTTCGTTTGGTACTTTCTCCCAAGCCGGGCCTGTAAATGCACTGTTCCAATTGTTTGGATATTTTCTTTTACCAGCATTACGAAAATAGTAATAATCACGATATTTTGAGTTTTTATCTTTCAAAGCATCTTGGAAAAAGTAATGTTGGTCAGATGTATGATTTATCACAAGATCCATCACAATTCTAATATCCCTTTTCTTAGCTTCGTTAATAAGGCAATCAAAATCTTCCATAGTTCCAAAAATCGGATTAATGGAATAATAATCTGATATATCATATCCATTATCGAACATCGGAGATTTATATATTGGACTTAACCAAATAATTTGTACTCCTAAATCTTTCAGATAATCAAGTTTACTGATGATACCTTGAATATCACCATAACCATCGTTATTTGAATCACAAAAAGATAATGGGTAAATTTGATAGATTATTTTATTTTTAAAATCATCACTTCGTTTCTTCACTTGATCCATCGTTTTGTGCCTCAATTTTCTTAATTATCTCTTCATGATACTTCTCATCTATCTTATATGTAAATTTGATGATCAAATAACACACCAAAAAACAAAGCATCGGAACAATGCAAAATCCAATTTGGAAAACTATCCTTTGCCATTGTTCAATTCCACTTAAAATCTCCTCCGCTTGTTCAACAATATTCTCACCACCAACTGCACTTTCTCTTTCTAAAGTAGCAATCATATTACTTACTCCGAATAAAGAACCACTCAAAAGGAATATATAAAGAATAAGCTGTTGTAAGCTGCTAGCAATTTTAGCAGTGAAGGCTCTCAATGCGAATATAGCTGACTCTCTTCTAGCACCAAATTTATATTGATTGTAATCTATAGCATCCTGAATCATTATGTACAATATCAAACTTAAAATAGTCTGCCCGTAAAATGCAAAAAATGCGATAACACACAACAAAGGAAAAACAACTTCATAATCAGGAATTAAAACATAACTGAACAAAAATAAGTAACTTATCATCGTAACAAATGATAGTATCTCAAATAATTTCTTCCGTTTAACCTTCAACTTATTTATGAAAAGTGGATAAGTAAATTGCCCAACAAGTGTTGCCACAGCATAGACAATTGTGAAATACAACTGATAAGTAGCACCTTTTTGATAACCGAAGTTAAAATAAAAATAATTCAATCCAGCAGCAACTAAAATAGTTGAACCAGTATAGTAAAACAATATGGCGATAATCGAACTTCGCACTTGTGAATTTTTACCAAGGACAGTGAAGATATCCTTAAATTTCATGTTCTCATTATTTTTTTCAAGAGTTGTACTCACTTCCTTCTCTTTCATGAAAATAACAAGAATAAGTTGAGATGCAAAAAACAATAACGAAGTGACTAATGCAGTAATTTTATATGTGGCTTCATATCTACCAGGTGATAATAAAGGAACTATTCCACCAACTGCGAATGATCCAATAGAGACGAAAATTGATAAAAGTGTCGTGATGTTGCTTCGAACTTTCTCATTATTTGACAAACTTGGCAAAACGCTCCAGAAAGCGATGTCGTTTATTGTATATGTAAAATCCCATAAAAAATAAAATAAACAGAATAAAGCAACATACCACCATCCTGTTGGAAGAATCCAAAACATGCAAATGGTGACAATGCAATTAGTCAGTGCTCCAATAAAAATCCATGGTCTATATTTTCCAGATTTAAATTTGCATTTTTCTATGATAAATCCCATTATTGGATCGTTAAATCCGTCCCAAATTCTCAAAAGAATAACAACTATTGTGATAACCAAATACATCTGTTGATAGTCACCTAGTGTTGTATTTCCCAAGCCACAATATTGAACAAAGGTCAATAAGAACATGGCGACGAATTGATAGCTCGCATCTCGGAACATACCTGAAGATGTGTACAACCATTTTGTAGTTTTTGGCACATCGCCATTGAATGTTTTGTTTTTAAACATAATGAAAACCTTCTTTCAATTATTATAAAAAATATGAAAATTGAGAATGTACACTTTTATAATTTTTTTGAAAGCGGTTTTATCAAATTAATTTCAAATCTAAAATATCTGTTATATTGAGCTTTTTATCCTCAAAATAAATACTTTTTTCTACTATATCAATCTTTTTAAGAATCAATTCTTCACTGATAATATGACCGTTATTGTAATAATCGACTTGAAAAACATCCCCAATATTCGCATTAGACAATACATTATTTAATTTATCAAGTTGATCTGCTGAAAGAATTGGCTTTTCTATTTTTTCTTTTTCCTTTTGCAACTTATCGATCATATCAAATTGCCCATTCAAAGATTTGAAAGGATTCCACTTTTTCATCCCACGATCTGCCATTATTTACTATGACCTCCGATTTGATTGTTTCTAGCAATTGCGTTTGATTCTGGTAAAAGTGCCGACATTTTGACAATCGAATTATTACCATATGTCCTTTTAATTTTATCCATTACATTGTTATATTTACGTTCTGAATCAATCTTATTTTCATCTTTGAATAAATCTGTTTGGTAAAAAGTGTTGTCAAATAGTTCACTAGCGAATAAATTTATTCGCCTTATTGGTAAATCTTGAACACAATTACGGTAAATATACAGAACAAAATCAGTGATTTCCTTTGTTGAATCTGTCGCTCTTAACATAGTAGCCATCTTTCCAAATCCACCTAAGTCACCTGAATACAAAATAACTATTCCAATTGTTTTAGCTAATTTCTTCTCTGCTCTTATTTTCTCACACAACTCCTCTACCATGTCTTTAACAATAGTTTCCATTTCGACAAAATCATAATCTCTCATTAAAACTTGACCGCAGTTAAGACTGTGACTTTCCGGTGTATACTTGTCTCTTATGATACCCTCATCAATGCCATGAGCATGATTGTAAATCTCCTCACCGATGATTCCTAATTTTTGTTTTAAAAAATTAAGTTCTGAACATGCTATTTCTCCGATGGTGAAGAATCCATAATTATTCAATCTTTCTTCCAATCTACTCCCAATTCCCCACATCTTTGAGATAGGTGATAGTGGCCACAATTTAGTTGGAATATCCTTATAAGTCCACTTAGCTATGTAATTTTTATTGTTTTTAGCTTCGATATCCATGGCGCATTTTGCCATGAATATATTTTCACCGATACCACAAGTACATATCAATTTGGTTTTTTCTTTGATTTTTTTCAAAATTCTTTTTGCGTAAGTGATAGCATCGCAGTTATTGATTTTTAAATAATCTGTCACATCGAGAAAACATTCATCAATAGAATAAACATGCAAATCTTCCTTGGAGACAAAATCGAGAAAAATTGAAACAATATCGACACTTTTTTCTAAATAAAGTTGCATTCTTGGTTTAGCAAAAATCATATTTGGGATATTTTTGGGCAACTCCTTATAACGACATCTACTTGGAACTCCCATTTTCTTCAAATATGGTGAAACCGAAAGAACGATAGTATTTGATCCTCTATCTTTATCACATACTACCAAAGGTGTCTTAAAAGGATCCATCTTTCTTTCAACACATTCAACGAAAGCGTAGAAAGCTTTCATATCTATTGAAAAAATCGTTCTTTTCATGATCAATTGAAGATTGAATTGGAGTTATCATCTTCTTCCATTTTTTTCTTATGGTAACGTAACCAAAGTAAACTGAAAAGATTTAAAATGAAACTTAAAGCAAAATAACCGATAAAACAGTAGCAATACAAATTGTAACCTTTAAAACCATCTAAAATCAGAGCACTTAAAACGAAAGTTAAAATTGAAAATCCGCACAAAGATAATATTACAATGTGTGATATCAATTTAAACTTGTAATGGTCATCTTTCTTGTATGTGACAAATATGTAAATGCTATACACAACAATCAAAGCTATTAATAAATAGCTTACAACAAGATTTAAAGTGAATTTTTCGGTGTATAAATATATAGCTCCTTCAGCACAGTTAGCACTTGCAAACAATGAAAAAACTATGGCGATAACAATAAGTAAGATGTTAAGACAACTTACCGACATCTTCTTCATTATGTAATTTTCGTTAGTATCTCTCATGCAAATAATTATATTCAATTTAATCATTTTTAATACTTTTAGTGCCAAAAATGACCCATAAAAACCAAAGAACTATCAAAGTTATTCATCAAACAATTTTTTTCGTATAAAAATTAAATAATAGTATATTATTTACTTTTTGTTTTATTATAATTTACATTTGGAAGGAGTGTGCCTATGAAAAAACAGATTAAAACCATATCCTGGGACACATATTTCATGTCTATTGCAATACTATCTGCACAAAGAAGCAAAGATCCTTCATCAAAAGTAGGAGCTTGCATCGTCAGTGATGAACATCGCGTTTTATCTTTAGGATACAATGGTATGCCTTCAGGAATTGATGAAACTAAGATAAGTTGGGAAAGACAAGCTGATTCTGAATTAGATACAAAATACCCATATGTATGTCATGCAGAATTAAATGCTATTCTCAATTCAAACCATAACTTGAAAAATTCAACTTGCTACGTAACATTATTCCCATGCAATGAGTGTGCAAAAGCCATCATCCAATCAGGTATCAAAAAAGTTGTTTATCTCGAGGAAAAATACCCTGATTCTTTACAGGATATCGCAAGTAAAAAACTTCTCTCATTAGCGAATATCAAAGTTGAAAAATACAATGGTCCTGTTTTGAAATTTGAATTTGAGGAACCAAATGAATAGAGAACAAAGAATAAATAAAATTCTGAAAGAAGTAAAAAAGCAGGAAAAACAGGAGAAAAAAAGACAGAAAGAATATCTGAAGAAATCACAATTCCACTTTGATTTCAAAAAACACTTTATCAAATCATTGTTCATCTTGCTTTCTTTCATCTTGTGTTTATCCATCTTAGTGCCTATTACAACCCAAGAGATTGCACAGGAGATAAAACTGGCAATTTGGATCACATATACTGTTTGTTTCGCATTAGTCTATATTTTGTATTTCATCGTTGTATACAAAAAAGAGAGAACAGAATTTTTGTTAGCTGATCCGTATTATGTAGAGGAAAATCAAGCAAAATCAAAATACAAAAAGGCGTTAAAAAAGCTGAAACTTGAATGTAAACTTAATAATGTCAAACTCACAAGAAAGATGAAACATGATTTGAAAATTGAATGTTTCACAATATATCTTGATAAGAATAATAGTGAGAAAACAAAACAATTTGAAGAAGATTACATTCAAATGCCAAAAATTGATAAAAAGGAAGTTAAAAGACAAAATGTCAATATTATTTCCGATGTTGATGTAACAAAAGAGAATATAGATAATTCAGAAATATACATCAAAACCAAGTTTTTATCCGGTAAAAAACAAGTCAAATTGAATTTTGATGAGGCAACTAAAAAACCTCAACTGGTTATCGAAGAAGTTGAGGAAAAACTTAAAGATGATGATATCAAATATTTTGATAAAAATAACATCGTTGCAAACGATGTTGAAAAAGATAAGGAGACATTAAATGCAAAAGAAAAAAAACGAAGTAAAAACAACAAATGATCATCCCGACTATAGTAAATACGCCGTTGTTTTTGACAATGTTTCATTTTTTTACAACGAAAACACACCAACATTGAAAAATATTTCTTTCAAAATTGAAAAAGGCCAATATGTCGCGTTGATCGGTCATAATGGTTCCGGAAAATCAACTTTAGCCAGATTGATAATAGGTATTTTAATTCAACTTTCCGGTGATATTTATATCAACAACGAATTAATGACAGATGATACTGCAATCGAGTTAAGAAAGAAAATAGGTATCGTATTCCAAAATCCAGATAACCAATTCATCGGAAGCACAGTGAGAGATGATATTGCCTTTTCACTTGAAAACATGTGCGTCAAATCTGAATTGATGGAAGATTTAATTAAAGAATATGCTGCTAAAGTGAATATGTTGGACTTTTTGGATAGCGAACCATCAAATTTATCTGGTGGTCAAAAACAGAGAGTTGCCATTGCTGGAACATTAATAAGAAATCCTGATATTCTCATATTGGATGAAGCCACAGCTATGCTAGATCCCAAAGGTAAACGAGAGATTTTCAATTTGATTCACAAAATGAAAGATGAAAATCCAAATCTTACAGTTATATCTATAACTCATGAGATTGATGAAGCATACCGAGCTGATAAAATCATCGTTTTAAATGATGGTGAGATTTTCATGGAAGGCACACCAAGTGAAGTATTCTCACATCCTGATGAGCTAAGTAAAATCAGTCTTGATATACCTTTCTTCAGCAAACTTTCTATGGAATTAAAAGGAATTAGCAAGGATGTTTCTAACGTTAAAAGTATGGAGGATTTAATTAAAGTATTATGTCAATAACATTAAAGAAAGTTTCTTATTACTACAATCAAAAAACTCCAAGTCAAAGACAAGTATTGAAAGACATCGATTTGAATATACAAAAAGGTGAGTTTATCGCACTAATTGGAGAAACTGGCTCTGGAAAATCAACCTTAGTTCAACAATTAAATGGTTTACTTATCCCAAGTTTTGGAAAATTAACATTTGAAGATGATCAGACAAAAACTGTAATATATGACATTCAAAGGGAACCATCTTACGACAAAAAATTAAATCCAGTTTTCTACAAGGATAAAAAGATAAAGAATATAAAAGAACTTAGAAAAAGAGTTGGTATGGTTTTCCAATTCCCGGAATATCAATTATTTGAAACAAATGTTTTAACCGATGTAAGTTACGGTCCAAAAAATTTCGGTTTGAAAAAAGAAGAGGCTGAAGAAAAAGCAAAACAAGCTCTTGAATTAGTAGGTCTTGATTCGTCATATTTCAAAAGATCACCATTTGAATTATCCGGTGGAGAAAAAAGAAAAGTTGCAATAGCTGGTATCATTGCTATGAATCCTGATTATCTTGTTTTAGATGAACCAACTGCAGGATTGGATCCAGTTGGTGAAAAGAATATGATGGAACTTTTCAAGAAAATAAGTGATACAGGAACAACAATTATTCTTGTTACTCACAACATGGACATTGTTATGGAGTATTGCAACAAAGTTTGTGTTGTTGAAGATGGCAGAATAAGTTCAATCAGTACACCGCTTGAATTATTCCAAAACGATTCGTTTGTAAAATTATCTTCTATCGATGCTCCTTATTTTATCAAGGTAGCTAGAGAGTTGATAAATCACAATTTACCGATCGATATTAAAAAAGTTAAAAGTATTAAAACACTTGCCGATGAAATAAGGAGGGTTATCAAGTAATGAAATCAGTTATTTTTGGACGCTATTCAAATTACAACACTCCTATTCACAGAATTGATCCTCGTGTTAAGATTATTGGAATGATTGTTTTTATGGTTGCAATCTTTCTTCCTTTAACAAAAGTTGGTTCAACTTCACAATACGAAATCAATATGTCTACAGCTACTAACTTCATCATTTTAGGTATCATCTTTTTAATTCAATTAATATTGATGTTGATTGGTAGAATAAGTTTTATTTCGATATTCAAATCGATGAAAACAATGTGGTTTTTCCTATTTTTGATATTTTTATTGAACATATTAATTCCTACAAATCCAACAGCGGAACAAACTGCATTTAATTTAGGAACTCTAGCAATTTCTTATTCTGCAATTTTCTCAACCGCTTATGTCTTCGTCCGTTTAGTTTTAGTTGTTATGATTACAAGTGTGGTGACATCAACAACAAAACCTATGGAATTAACTTTCGGTATTGAATGGTTATTGTACCCTTTGAAGTTTGTAAAAATTCCAGTTCACGAAATCGGAATGATCATTTCACTTGCCTTAAGATACATCCCAACACTCATGGAAGAATCTGAGAGAATAATGAAATCCCAAGCCAGCCGTGGTGTTGATTTCAAAAACGGAAAATTTAAAGAAAAATTTAAATCTATAACTTCTTTGATTGTTCCTTTATTCATGTCAAGTTTTATAAAAGCTAGTGATTTAGCTGATACTATGGAAGCTAGAGGTTATGATCCAAAGGCTAAAAGAACCCGTTATAGAATGTTATCCTGGAGATGGGTTGACACTCTTTGGTTGATTGTAATTGCCATCTTCTTAGGTTTGATCATCGCACAATGTGTCATTGGCACCAACTACATGCTTCTTTTAATGAACATCATTTAATATGAACAATTATCTAGTTAATATAACCTTCAATGGTTACAACTATAGTGGTACTCAAAAAAATCCAAATAAAATAACAATTCAAGGTATTTTTGAAGATTTATTAACTAGATTTTTCGATGAAAAGATTACTATAAAACTTTGTTCTAGATTAGATAAGCAAGTTCACGCGAACAGTTTCTACTTCAACTTTAAAACAAATAAAATATTCAATTTGAAAAAACTCGCACATTTCTTGAACAATTTTACGAATTCAGATATCAGAGTTAACTATATTAAAAATGTCAGTGAAGATTTCAATTCACGATATCATGCCATCAAAAAAAGATATGTGTATAAAATCAAATTTGGTGAAAAATCACCGTTTGACTATCAAACAACTTATATTTCTCATTACAAATTGTTAAATTCTTCAAACCTGCCATTAAACAAATTTGTTGGGGAACATTATTTTTATAATTTCTGTTCAAGCGATGAAAAGGATGAAACTTTTGTTAATACAATAGATCTTTTTTCTGTGAATTATGATTCCAAGCAACAATTATTCACTTTCACAATAGAAGCAAGAAATTTTTTTAGATATCAAATAAGATATATTGTTGGGGCTATATATCAAATTATAATTGGCAAGAAAACTGAAAAAGATATAGATGAGATGTTTGAAAAAATAAAATATACAAAACCTCGATTGCTACTACCAGGGTACGGTTTAACTTTGGATGAAGTGTTTTTTGAGGAGGTGTCAGATGCTTAAAGCCAATTATCATACTCACACTTTCCGATGTGGTCATGCAGGATCTTTTAAAGATGAAGAATATGTCGAAAAAGCTATTGAAGCTCAATTTCAAACTTTAGGATTTTCCGACCATATAATGTTACCTGGATTTGAACAATACAAATATCGTGGAAATTTTGATATGTGTCAAAATTACTATAACTCGATAAATTCCTTAAAGGAAAAATATAAAGAAAGAATAGAAATATTGCTCGGTTTTGAGGCGGAAAGTTTTCCAAAATACTTACCTTATTATTCCGAACTTATCAACAATAAAATAATTGATTATCTAATCTTAGGCAATCACATGTCAATGGATAGATTTGGAAGAATCACATCGATGTTTGGAAAAGTTTCCACAGCAAGCGATTTATATCTATACTATGAATTAGCATCTAAGGCAATAAAAACCAATTTGTTCACAATATTTGCACATCCAGATTTATTTCTTGCTAGTGTTGAAGTTTTTGATAATGATTGTTACAAAATATCAAACAAATTAATCGAATTATGCAAACAATATGAAGTATATTTAGAAATTAATGTAGGTGGAATCAGAAATGGTAAGAAAATGATTGGAACTGAAAATCGTTTTATTTATCCTACTGATAATTTCTTTGATATTGTAAGTCTTCAACAAGCTAAATGCATAATAGGAATTGATGCACACTCGCCTTATAATTTAACAGATTATGATTCTTGCATTGAAGCTGTACAATTTGCAAAAAAACATGATTTAATTTTGTGCGATCATATCAATTTCAAACATAGGTGATAGAATAATTTTTTATCAAATATTTAACTATAATTAAGAATTCTAGATAATCATCGTTATTTTTAATTTCTATTTTTAACATATTCAAAAAATCAGATGATTTATATCTAACTTGTTTTACCAGTTTATATTTTTTAATGCTTTCATATAAATTTTTATTCAATGGAATCAGTACTAAAATTTTCCTTTTAAAAGGTAATAATAAGAACAAAGTATAGTGATTCAGAATATATCTTTTCTTCATCTTATCTTTTTCAATTAAAACATTATTTTTTTGCAAGATATTTTCTAAAACGAATTCATAAAATTGTAGTTTTTTAATTTTGAATTTTTGCTTTTTAAAAAAAGAATTCACTTTAAAATGTAGAATATAAAGAAAATTCTTTTTATTGAACAATTTGAACACTCCTTTGCGAATCAACAAAATTTTCTGTATGAAAAAATAATTTCAAGAAAGATAACCTCCCTAGAATATATAAATAGTATTATTGAAGTCGATAAAATTTTGTTTACTTTTCAAAATTTGTTACTATATTGAATATGCATTCAATGGGTCAGTGACGGTTTTGACATGTTTAGACAGGTTTTG
The DNA here is from genome assembly GCA_944332485.1 of uncultured Bacilli bacterium. GTDB lineage: Bacteria > Bacillota_I > Bacilli_A > RFN20 > CAG-288 > CAJMBK01. The sequence continues at coordinate 25,507 of CALVKB010000009.1, forward strand.
AACGCAGCCGAGTGATTACGTAATAATCAGCTTAAATAATCACAGCAGAAGATGATTATATCCCATATGCTAACGCTACACCAGCAATGGCATATGCTTACTAAAATCGTTTTGTAACTTTTTTGAGCTCCCACATGAGGACTCACCGCAAAACGTAAGTTAGCCGATTCTATTAAAGTTAACTTCTCTCCTAATAGATAACATCCATCTCGTTACCCGGATGGTTTGTGATAAGTAAGGTAACAAAAATTAATATTCTGGGTTTACACGGAATATTTCTTATCTAGTAAACTAAGCTGTAGTTGGTCATTATGAGTCTCTATGTGGACAGGAGTTCGAGTCTCCTCTGATCCACCATTATCGTAGATTATGCCTGATACCTTTAGGGGTGTTCGGGCTTTTTCTTTTTGTTCCGGGAATTAAGGGCTTTTGAAAATTGTACTTAACCCATTTTTTTTAATTGAATTATCTTTATCATAAATTGGAATAATTGAAATAATCGCTTCATTATGGACTGCATCCATACCCAAAATTGAAACCCTTCCAACAGTCAATTTAAAGCTCATAATCAAGGTGCCAGAAGACGACAATGTTGATTTAAACCATTTATTTAGCGCATTTTCTGATATTCGTTCTTTTGTCTCATATATAGTTTCTTTTTCCTTCATATCAGCTATTGATACCCAGGGATATTTAGCATCATTCCAATAATCCTGGTTATGTCTTTCTAGAGTCTTACCTAATTTAAAATCAACAATCGAAGGAAATCGTGCCCATATCCAACTATCTGGTATCGCAAAAGGAAGCTCATCAGTTATATTTCTTGTTTCATCGCCAACCTTCTCATAATAACAATTATATGAATTAATTCATCCTTTATATTTAGGTGGGTTGCCTACTTGAGTAAAAAGGAGGAAAAATGAAGAATGATTTTGAAAAGTATTTATATCAATTGAACTTATCGAGAAATACAATTAATTCTTATTTAACTACAATTAAATTATATGAAGAAATGTTTGACTTGATTGATAAAAAGGATCTATTAGCATTTAAAGGATATCTGGTTGAAAATTTTAAGCCTAAAACAGTAAATTTAAGAATTCAGGCCATTAATAAATGTTTAAGTTATTTGAATAAGAAGAGTTTATGTTTGAAGGCAGTTAAAATTCAACAGAAGACTTTCTTAGAAAATGTAATTAGTAATGCTGATTATGATTTTTTAAAAGAGTCACTAAAGAAGGATAATGAAAATGAGTGGTATTTCTTAGTTAGATTCTTAGCTGCAACAGGCGCAAGAGTTAGTGAAATAGTTCAATTTAAAGTGGAACATGTAAAAATAAGATATTTTGATTTATATTCTAAAGGTGGAAAAATTAGAAGAATTTATATACCTAAAAAATTAATTAATGAAGCACTGGTTTGGATTAAAAACATTAACAAAGAGTCTGGATATTTATTTACCAATAAAAGAGGTGACAGGATAACGACTAGAGGAATTGCAATGAAACTAAAGGGATTTGCTAATAAATATGGAATTGATCCAAAAGTTGTATATCCACATTCATTTAGGCATAGATTTGCCAAAAACTTTTTAGAAAAATTTAATGATATATCATTGTTAGCTGATTTGATGGGACATGATAGTATTGAAACAACAAGAATTTATTTAAGAAGAACAACTACAGAGCAAAAGGCAATAGTAGATAACGTGGTAACGTGGTAGAATAATATTATTCAAGTAGGCATTCTTTTGAATAAAATATTTTATATTTTGCGTGTAAGAGAGGAGTGATAACTAATACAAGGTTTGTTTGAATTAATAACAAATTTTATAGAAATAACTGGTAATCAAACTGCTGATACTATTATTTTAGCTATTATTGGTATCATATCCTTTTTATTTGCATTTGGTATTATTGGAATGATATTCGATGCATTAGGCTTTTATGATTCAGATATAATGAGCGATTGCCATTGGATTGTAAGATTGATAGTATTTTTGGCTTTATCATTTGTATGTATTTGGATTGCTAAATTTATTAAATGGCTATGTGGATTCCAATGGTGGGTTTATTTGATTGCAGGCATTATACTGACCGTTATTATTGTTAGTGTATTTGTAATTAAGTATAGGATATCAAAAAATAAAAGTAATCAAATTGTTGTTAAAGAAGAAAGTGAAAATGTAAAAACTGAAAATATAGAAAAACAAGCAGTTACAATAGATAGAGATAACTGTCCAAGATGTGGTGGACTCCTTGTTAAAAGACATGGACCTTATGGTAATTTCTCTGGTTGTCAGAACTTTTCAACAAAAAACTGTCGTTATACTAGACGATTCAAATAAATGTTAGTAGTATTTAATGTGGAGGGATTATGGCAAAAGGAATAATATATTTAACTTCAACTGTAGTTGATGGATTAATTAAGATTGGCAAATGTCAATCAGATCAATATGATTCAAGGATGTATCAACTTGAACACAATGGATATTGTAATGTTGCTGGATTAAAGAGACAGTTTGCAATAGAGGTTGATGATTACGATGCAAAAGAGGTATTATTACATACTATTTTTAAGAAAAGTCAGGTAGGAGACACTGAACTATTTTCTGTTGATTTAGATTTAGCTAAACAATTATTGGCTGCTTTTGATGGGACAGTTATTTATCCAAAACAAGCAAAAGAAGAAATATTTGATGAAGCAACAGATGCTTTGGAAGAAAAGCAAATAATACTTCCTCAAAATAGGCATCATTTTAAAGATATTGAATTTACATCGAGTCTTACTGGCAAGAAATATAAAGGCACAACAAGTAAAGACGGTGTCTTAGCAATCATAGATTTAAGTGATGGGAAAGAAATACCAAACAATGCTAAGCCTAATAAAAAAGCTATTATTGGAAAAGCAATAGAAGACTTAGGTGGAAATGTAAAAAAAGATGACACATTATATCAAAGATATAGAACTTTAAGTAAGTTAGTATCTAAATAATGTGTTTTAGAAGGAGCGATGGAAAATGATTGAATTAATGTCAATTGATGATTTGTTGAAAATTAATCTAGATATTCCAAATTATCAAAGACCTTATAAATGGCAAAATAAAAGTACAATTGATTTATTAAATGATATTGCTGTTGCTATAGATGAATATGAGAAATACTCTGATTTCAAATATAGAGTAGGAACTATGATTTTGCATAAAAATGAGGAATCTGAAAATAAATTTGACATTATTGATGGTCAGCAAAGACTAATTACATTGATACTGATTAAGTGCTATTTAGATTCGTCTTTTGATTGCTCTTTATTACATCATAATTTCAATAGTAAAATTGCTCAAACTAATATCCATAATAATTATGAATGTATAAGAAATTGGTTCTCACTAAGAAGTAATGAATTAAAAGAAAACTTCAAAAAGATTCTATCTAATGGCATAGAAGTAGTTGTCTTAACGGTTGATAAATTAACTAGTGCGTTCCAGTTATTTGATTCTCAAAATACAAGAGGAAAAGAACTAGATCCTCATGATTTATTAAAAGCTTATCATTTAAGAGAAATGCAAAATGAACCATACGAAATGTTCCATGCTGTATCTAAATGGGAGTCTTTCAATCCTAATAGCATTAGTAATTTATTTGATGTTTATTTGTTCTCTATACTTAACTGGGCAAAAAGAGAAAAGACTAAAACATTTACTGCAAATGAAATAGATAATTATAAGGGCATTTCTGAATCTTCATCTTATACATATGCTAAAAGAGCGAAGAAAGCAGATCCATATTTTCAAATAACTGAGCCATTTATTTCAGGAAATGATTTCTTTGAAATGGTTGCTCATTATTTAATATTATTAAATGACATTAATAGAGAACTAGAATCTAATACCAAATTTGAGAATATTAAAAAGATAATTGATTCTGACAAATCAGTTGGATTTAAATATGCTGTAGACTTATTTAAGTGTGCAGTTCTTTGCTATTATGATAAATTCCATAATTTCGATGAACAAGCTATTAAAAAGCTATTCATTTGGGCATTTATGCTAAGAATAGATATGCAGAATCTTGGCTTCGATAGTATTAATAAATATGCTTCTGGAGAGTGGAATGATAGATATACAAACAACATTCCTATGTTCTCAAAGATTGTTTATGCTAGATATCATAATGATATAGCTAATCTAATGATAAGTGTTGATAGAGAAAACAAAGAACCTGCAGATAAAAAATGGTCCAAATTATACAAAGAATTAAGAATTATGAATGGTAAGGAGGACTAATTTTATGCAAGATTTAATTAAAGAATTTAGAATTGTTGATGATAATAACTTATTATTTAACTCTGATGATAAGTATATGGTTCCTCTTTATCAAAGAGCGTATGCTTGGACTGATAATGAAATAATACAATTAATTGATGATATTAACGATTATGATGATACATATTATTTAGGTTCATTAATTGTTCATAAAAGAAAAGAAAACTTATATGAAGTTATTGATGGTCAGCAAAGATTAACAACATTATATCTACTTTTTAATTATTTGAATCTAAATCAAAAGAATTCACTAATTTTTGAATGCAGAGATAAATCAAATTATACATTAACACACTTGAAAGACAATGATGTTGAAGATAAGATGTTAGAGCAAACTATCATCAATGGTATTACTGTAATTAAAAATAAATTTAATGAAAGTGGCATTGATGTAAATGACTTTATAGCAAAATTAAGAAACGTTGTTATTTATAGAATAGAAGTTCCTGAACACACAGACTTAAATAGATATTTTGAAATCATGAATACTAGAGGAGAACAATTAGAACAGCATGATATTCTAAAAGCCATGTTAATGAGCTATCTAAAAACTTCAGAAGATAGAGATGCATTTGCTAGTATATGGGATGCTTGTAGTGATATGACTGGATATGTTCAGATGCACATAGATAGAAATGTTAGAGATTATGTATGTGATTGGGACTGGGGAAGAATTAAAGATGATTCTATTAAAGAAATAAAGAACAATAGACCGAAAAAATATAAAAGTGCTAAGCTCTCAATTAAAGATATTATAAAATCTGATTTTAAGGTTGATTTATATGATGGAGAGACTGAAAAAGAAGATAGAGTTAGATTTGAAAGTATAATCAAGTTCCCATATTTTCTAATTCATGTTTTGAAAGTATTTATTAATAAAAATCAAATCATAAACAAAAATCCAGATGAAAAGATTATCAATGAATTATTAGATGATAAGAAGTTGATTGATACTTTCAGAAACGTTATTGAAAATGGATTGATGGACGATAAAGAAATCGATAAAAAATGGTTCTCATATAACTTCATTAATTGTTTAATTAAATGCCGCTTCCTTTTTGATAAATACATATTAAAGAGAGAATATCCATTAAATAATGAAGAAGGCGTTTGGAGTATTAAATATTTAAGAGTATCTGGTCAAAAGACTCAAAAGAAACCTTATTATGTTAATACTGAATTTAACAGAATGAAAGAATGGGAATCCACTTACAAAGATAGAAATCAGCTTAATATAATGATTCAATCTTGCTTGAGAGTTTCTTATACATCACCTAAAGTAATGCACTGGATAACAAAACTATTGAATTATTTATATGATGTAGAGGACTATTCTGTTCTCGCAACATTTAATGAAGTTGCAGAAGGCTTAGCTAAAGAGGCAGTTAAGAATGATTTCTTAGTGTTGTGTGAATCAAAAGATTCTATTGCCTATAACATGGGAATTAACACACCACATATTGTTTTAAATTATTTGGATTATTTAATTTGGAAAGGCAATAAGGCTAAATATAAGGACTTCATTTTTGAATTTAGAAATTCTGTTGAACACTGGTATCCTCAAAACCCTTCCGATGGAACATTTACGAAGTGGGATAATGTGGATACATTTGGTAATCTATGCATCATTCAAAGAAATGTTAATTCTAAGTTTTCAAATATGGCTCCTGAAGCTAAAAAGAATACATATAAAGATATGATAGCAAAAGGTAGCCTAAAGCTTAGATTAATGGCAGAAATGACTAATGATAGTTTGGCATGGAAAGATGAAGTATGTCAAAAGCACGAAGATAAGATGCTAGAACTTTTGAAAAGAGATATGTAATATGAGAAAAATAGCAATTTTATTATTTTTACCACTATTATTGTTGTTTGTAGGATGCTCTTCTAATAGTACTATTACAAACTCTCCATCAACAACAAATCCTGAGACACCGTCTCAAACAGAAGAACCTAGTGCTTCAACAAATGATGAGGTGGATGCGAAATATATGTATGCAACAATTAACAATACTGTATTAGAAATTAAATTAGAAAATAACTCTTCAGCTGAAGCTATTTTTGAAAAACTAAGAGATGGTGATGTAGTTGTTGCTATGCATGATTATGGAAGCTTTGAAAAAGTTGGATCGTTAGGATTTAGTTTACCTAGAAACGATACAAATATTACAACAACACCTGGTGATGTAATTCTATATCAGGGGAATCAAATCACAATTTATTATGATGAGAATACTTGGAACTTTACCAAGCTTGGTCATATAGATATCACACAAAGTGAATTAAAATCTATTCTTGGTGATGGTGATGTGGAAGTAGTATTCAGTTTAGAAAATAAGAAGTAAAGTTAAAGTTAATTGAACCATAGTTCATTGACGAAATATGGATTTTTTTAGTAAAATATAAGCGATAAATGAATTAGTACCAGGAAGTTGAGATATGGGCTCAAAGGAGGTACTAATATGAATTATCAAAAAGCTATATTAGATAAAAGTGCCACTTGTCAAAAGATCAGAGCCCTTATCCAAGAATCAAGCTATACTTATGAAGAACTAGCTGAAATGCTTCAATTAGGATCTCCAAGAGTAATCTACGAATGGATTAATGGTAACAAATTACCTGGTCTTGAAAACATGTATAATCTTGCTCTAATATTTAACATGAAAATGGAAGATTGTCTCGTTATGATCTCGTTATGAGATGATCTTTTATGTTTTTGTACCATAGTACATTGTAAACGTCTCAATTTTGCCGTAAAATAAGTATAGATGTAGGCCAAAACGATTGTGATTTTTGGCTATTAATGATATAAATATTGTGAGATCCATTACATGTTCCGAAACAATGGAGTAGGAGCTATACCTATATGGAATGTTGGAGCAAGTCTAATTCATGGGAATGCATTAGAGGAGTAAACCAACTGTTAAGAGCAAAGTTTCAAGAGTGGTATTGTTGGTATCAATTATAATAATCAGAATGGAATTGATTGTTATGAGGGTGATATTGGTAATACTACTGATATCATCCTTTTTATTTTAGATGTTTAGAAAGCTGAGGTTGCTTAATTATGAAAAAGAACAGCAAAAGTATTACTAGACAATATAATAAGCCTAAAAGTATGGACCCGATGTGCCCTGAATTTTATGGTGTTATCATAAAGGATAAACATGTAAAAATTGATACTAGAAGATATAAGAAGTTTTTCGCTTTACCAGACAACAAAATAGAAATTAGAAATACTGTTTATTATCAACCTTCAAGAGTTCACAAATTAGATTATTATTGTAATTTCTTTAGAACTAGATGTGAAATGTTATTAGAAAAATACAATACTGAATTTAAGATTGCTATTGAAGCGATTAAAACACCAAAGCAAGTAGAAGATAATCTAAGAGTTCAATTATTAAATACAGGTGAAGATTATGAAACAGCACAAGAAATCGCTCTTTTGAAAGGGATAAAAAGAATCAATCCTTATAAATATGCGATTAAATCTTTATATGCTCAGTTCTTTCACCAAATGATGGCAGAAATTGATGCACAAACTTGTAGAGTATTAATTCCACTTGGATTTAGAGAAGATGATTTTTCAAAGAAAAGCTTTGATGTTTTTATTCAATCTAAACAAGGTAGCAATGCTATTCCATTTAAACAATTTAAATACTATGAAATATATGATAGAGCGTATGCTGTTTGGAACTTTTTAAAACATAATTCAAAGAAAGCATATGATGTTTTATGCAAGCACTATCCTGAGATGATTTATGATCCTGATAATTCATATAGAAATGTAGATCTAGTATTATCAGTTTTGAAACTTGATGAAAGATATATTCTAAAAGTGTTGAAGGAACTTCCTTTATTCTTTGACGAGATATGTAGACTTGGATTTGGTGAAAATATTGATGATGCGAAATGGGACTATGAGGATTACTTCATGAACGAAGTTAAAAGTAAGATAAGTAGTTTAGAAATAGATCAATTGAAGGAGGAAAGCGTATGTCATATTTATTTATATCGTTTAGCGATAGACTGGAACATGGAAGTGATTTAAAAAGCGAATTATACAATTTATCTCTTAATGAGCAGTTTAATTTAATACAAAAAAGAATACCTTTAGATAGGCAAACATCATCATTTCAAAATTTTATAGAAGCATGCTTTCCGACTGGAATGACAAAAAAATATTATATTTCATGTTCTAATTTTTTAAGAAAAAAACGACAAGTATCAAATGGAAGAGCAAGCTATTTAAATAATATAGTTATAAGGCCAGAATTGACTTTAAGCATGAGACGTTATCTTCCAGATAATCAAAACATTATATTAATAGGAGATATTTTTGAAAGCAATAAAGCTAGCATATTGCAAGTTAAAGGAATCCAATTAATAGATTCAAATATGTCTTCACCGAGTGATATAGTAGTTAATGCTGAAGCATGTTCATCTTATGGTAAAAGCCAAAGTATGAGCAGAATGGGAACTATGGTGCCATATAGCGTTTGGACTATCGATCATGTCGATATGGCTAATACAGTTTTTACTCCTAATTTTGTATTCGACCTGATTAATACTTGTTATACAGTAAAAAATCCTGCAGAAGTAAGACAAACATATGAAGATTGGAATCAATATATAAACTTTAGAAAATATTATCTAGATGAGCAATCAAAGAGAAATTTTGCATTAGATTCAGCAGATTATGTTGAAGCATATGCCGTCAATAGAAGAGATTATAGAAAGAATTCATCAATCTATGATGATTATATTTTGGATGAAAGAGAAGAGTTTACTAAAGGTGAAATGGTTGTTTTATCATCACCAATCGAAGATGCTGAACCATTCCCACTTGTTAGATTAAATATTGATAGAAATAAAAAAGCATTTAATGAATGATGTGTACCCAATAAGCTGGACAAGTTAATTGGATTATATCATAAGCTCAACATGGATGCCTCCCTAAATTTG
>CALVKB010000010.1 GCA_944332485.1 uncultured Bacilli bacterium
AGTCAAAAAACAGCATTATCATTTTAAAAAATTTTTAAGTGCTTAGTTTTGCATTAAATATGATAAATAACAATTTGGAATAATTAATAGATTGTAATATAAAATATAATATAATATATTGCGTAAATAGGAGTATAAAAGACTATGGCAGAGAAAAAAGTTACACAAACTGAAGGCACAAAAAAGAAAACCGCTCCAAGAAAAACAACTAAGTCCACTACTGCAAAGAAAGCTGAAGTAGAAAACAAAGATTTAGTTCAAGAAGCAGTTTCTGAGAATGTCGAAGTTACAGAAGAAGTAAAAGTTGAAGAAAATAAAAAAGTTGAAACTACAGAAGTTGTAGAAAATATCGAAGTAAAACCTGAAGATGTTGAAATTGTCACATCTAGTCAAGTGGAAGAGAAAGTCGATAAGGGTGCTGCTGAAGGTGAATACAACCCAAGAAAACCTACAAGACACGAGGAACCTACTGCATTTGAAAAAGTCGATGATTCAATAATTCCAGAGAATGTCAGCGTTGGTACTGTTTTGGAAGACAAGAGAGTTGGTACATTCAATAAATATAAAAAATTTAGATTATATGGTGCTCTAATTGTATCTGGTATCTTAGTCGGTGTTATTGCTATCATCTTAGCTGTATTTTTTACACAAGGTGAAGGCAAAGAGAATTTGGCTTGGGTATTATGGACAGTCGCTAGTATATCTGTAGTTTTGATTATAGGTATGTTCTTCTTGAGAAGAATGGTTGATAAGAAAACTCAAACTTTAATAACAAAACACGTGCTTGATTGTGAGATGACAACAATTGCATTTGTTTATGATAAAGATAGCGGTGTCGAAGATCGTAGACTTTCTATGACATCAAAAGTTAAAGATGAAGATGTCACTAACGCTCACTATTTTGCTACTATCAACAACATTCAATCACGCTTCAGATTTGAAGGTAAATATTTAAATAGAGCTTATTCCGATTGTGAAATTTCTGTTTCAGTCTCTGGTGATTTGGTTAATTCTTTAACAGGTATCGGAAACGCAGAGCAACAGATTATCGTTGAAAATAAAGAAAAAGTAGCTGAAGAGTTGAAAGAAAAAGCTGAAGAAACCAAAGAAGTCAGCGAAGAAGTTAAACAAGAAACTCAACCTCAAAATAAACAACAAGAGAAGAAAGTTAGAAAATTCACTTCAATCTGTGGTTTATTTGGAAAATATCTCTCCTACGATTTATGTTTGAACAACAATCAAGGAATCATATTTGTCTTCAGAGGTAAGGAGACATTCTTGCCAAATTACTTGAAGAATTACTCTGAGATCAAGATCGAGAATTTATCTGATGATGTAGTTTGCTATTCAACCGATGAAGAATTCGCAAAGACACTTTGCAAGAAAGAAGTTATCGCTGTTCTTAATTCATTCAAACATGATAATTTGTTCTACGGTGGTTTCATTTCGATGAATTCTCACGGTACATCATGTGCATTGAATTTCAGTGACGATGTCCTTGAGATCCCATTTGCCAAAGTTGTCAATGAATCCGTTATTCAATGCTACAAAGATAACGTTAGTAAATTCTTGGAATTTTTGAAAGTAGTTCAAGAATAAAAATCTAAAATTTAATTAATCTTTTTATTCAACATCGCTAGAAGACAATTCTAGCGATTTTTTAGGAAGGTAGTATGCGAGAATATATATCTAAAAGTGCTAAACAAACAAAACAATTTGCCAAACAATTCGTTAAACAATTAAAAAAAGGTGATGTAGTTTTACTTGATGGAGAGCTAGGTGCTGGAAAAACCACTTTTGTCCAAGGTTTAGGCGAAGGGTTGAAAATCAAAAACAAAATAATTTCACCTACTTTTAATATTTTGAAAATTTATAAGTCATCGCCGCTATCTTTGTATCATTTAGATTGCTATCGATTGGAAAATATAAAATCTGATAACGGATTGGATATCTATGATCTTTTACAAACTGATGATGCTATTTTTTGTATTGAATGGTCAGAGTTTCTCTACGATGACTTACAATATATAAAAAATCCAATAACAGTAAAAATAGATATTTTGAACGATGAAGAGAGGAAAATAGTAATTTATGACTAATGAATTATTTATCGATTGTTCTTTATTCAATTGTTTTGTTTATCTAAAAACTGGCAATAAAGAATATAAAAAGGAGTTTTCAAATCGCTTTGCACTTGAATTACTTATGGATTCATGTTTGGAATTGTTGAAAAAGGTTAATTTAACATATAAGGATTTAAGTGATTTGTATGTTGTTGAAGGTATAGGCTTCAGCACGGGATTGAGATTGCAAATAACATTCGCTAAGATTTTGATGCTTTTAAATTCAAATTTGAAAGTTCATGTTGTCAATTATTTCAAAGAGGCAAAAGAATATTCAAATAAGATACCGTGTATTTTAGACAGACGTGGAAATTATCTTTGCATGAATTTCACTTCAGAAAACGAGTATGAATTGTCAAAGGTTCTTTCTTCAGAAAATACTAATAATCTTATTTTGGTAACTGACACAGAGACAGATATTGAAACATTATCCCCTTTTAAATTGCTTGTAGAATGCAAAAAAGATAAGGTTTTAACAAAAGAAACCATAGGTCATTTGAAACCTATATACTTTGAAATATAGTATGGAAACTGGTGTTTATTATTACTATCATGCTCCAAGCGAATTTGACTTAAAAGAGCTTGATATCATCCGCAAACAATATTTTGATGAAAGTATCTCATATGATGATATCTGCCATTATGCAAATGATTCAAGATATGTCATTCGAATATTGAAAAATGAACAAAGAGCAGTGGTAGGTTATCTATTTGGAATAAAGTCTTTGGATGAATTTGAACTTTATCAAATTGCTGTAAAAAAACAATATTTGAAAAATAAAATTGGTACATATCTATTTGAACAATTTTTAAAAGAATGTAATAAATTGTTTATTAAATCCATCTTTTTAGAAGTGGATGTAAATAATATAAATGCCATCAATTTTTATGAGAAATTGGGATTTCAAAAATTGTTTTTAAGAAAACAGTATTACTCCAATGGAGATGATTGTTACGTATATAAAATAGAGGTGAAAGAAGCTTATGATCGATAATAAAAAAGTTATTTTAGCTATTGAATCTAGCTGTGATGAAACAAGTGTTGCCATTTTAGTTGGTGAAGAATTAAAGTGCAATATAATCTCATCACAAATAAAAGAGCATATTCCTTTTGGTGGTGTGTATCCTGAATTAGCAAGCAGGTTGCATGTTGAGAAAATAGATTATGTTATTTCTAAAGCTGTACAAGAAGCAAATGTCAGTTTTGAAGATCTTGATTATATTTGTGTGACCAAAGGCCCAGGTTTACCAGGAGCTTTGCAAATAGGTATGATGGCTGGCAAAGTTTTATCGGGTTTTTTAAATATACCTCTTATCGGGGTTCATCATTTGATGGGTCATATATATGCCAACGAATATATAGAGAAAATTAAATATCCATCTTTAGCTGTCATTATTTCTGGTGGTAATACTGAATTGGTATTGATGAAAGATCTGTTGAATTTTGAATTGATCGGACAAACTTTGGACGATGCTATCGGAGAGAGTTTTGACAAAATAGCAAGAAAACTTGATTTACCATATCCAGGTGGTGTCAATATAGATAAGTTGACAAAAGATCGCACCGATATTGAACTTATAAAATTTCCAAAACCACATATTAAAGGTTTTGATGTTTCGTATTCTGGTTTGAAATCTGCTGTTTCAAGGATGATCGATGAGGATATTAAAAATAATTTGTTAGATGAAACAAGAGTTTTGCAATATGCTTATTCAACCGAAGTTCATCTGATAGATCAATTGCTGAACAAAGTGTTTTTAGCTGATAAAACATACAATATCAAACAGATAGTATTTGGTGGTGGAGTTTCAGCTAACTCATATTTGAGAAAACAAGCTTTGGAGCTTGGAAAGAAGAACAACGTAGAAATTTTAATTCCACCTTTATGGTGCACAACAGATAATGCTGCTATGATAGCTATTGCTGGAAAACACCTTATTGAAAAAGGCTATTTTTCATCTTTAAAATGCACTACTAATCCATCATTGGAATTAGAACTACCATATGAAGATTGACAATAGTTTCATTTAAATAAAATAGTTTATATATAATATTAATTGGTTTACGAGGATAAATATATGTACGAAGATAGAATTACAATTAAGAAAATTTATCAAGAAGTTGCTAAAAAACGAATGATAGGTGAAAAAGTAAATTTATACTGTTTGGTTAAATCGAACAGAAATATGGGTGATACAGGATTTTTGACCATCGATGATGGTTCTTGTGCTAAATTTGCCCAAGTAGTTTATTCCATCAATAAAAATCCTGATTATGCCAATTTCAAGATGGGACAATCATTGCAAGTTGTTGGAAAAATTGTATATACCCCAGAAAACAAACAGATTTTTGAGATCAATGCTGATGAAATTTCACTTATTGGAGATGTTGATAAATCATATCCACTTCAGAAGAAAAAAACTAGTTTAGATTATCTTCGTAATCATTTGACATATAGAATGAGAACCAACACATTCAGCTCTGTGTTCAGAGTTAGAAGTGCTGCAAGTTTTGCTATACACAATTATTTCCATAAACATGGATTTGTTTATGTGCATACACCAATATTAACTGGAAACGATTGTGAAGGAGCTGGTGAAGCCTTTAAAGTTGTCACAGATTGTAAAAAACCAGAAGAGTATTTTACAAAAAATGCAACATTGACTGTTTCCGGTCAATTGCATGTTGAGCCATTCGCTTTGGAATATCAAAAAGTTTACACCTTCGGTCCAACATTCAGAGCAGAAAAAAGTTTAACAACCAAACATGCTGCTGAATTCTGGATGATTGAACCTGAAGTTGCATACGTTCATTTGGATGGTTTGATGGATCTTATGGAAGATTTCTTGAAAAATGTCACCAAACAGGTTGTCAGAGAATGCAAAGATGATTTTGACTTTTTCCAGCAAAGAATAGATCCAACTGTCAAACAAAGATTGAAAGATTTTATCAATAAACCATTTGCAAGATGCACCTATGAAGAAGCAATAAAGATCCTTTTGAAAGCTCAAGAGGATGGTTATCAATTTGAAAACAAAGATATCAAATTTGGTATGGATTTGAATAGTGAACATGAAAGATACGTATCTGAGAAGCATTTTAATTGTCCTGTATTTTTGTATAACTATCCGAAGGATATCAAAGCATTTTATATGAAACAAAACGATGATGGAATAACAGTTGGTGCTACTGATTTGCTTGTACCAAACGTCGGAGAATTATGCGGTGCTTCTGAAAGGGAAGATTCATACGAGAAACTTGAAAAAATTATCAAAGAGAAGAATATGAATCAAGAACTTTATCAATGGTACTTAGATTTAAGAAGAAACGGTGGTTGTTTCCACTCTGGTTTTGGCTTAGGTTTTGAAAGATACATAATGTTTTTAACTGGAATAAACAACATCAGAGATACATTACCATATCCAAGAACATATAAGGAATTGGAGTATTAATATGGCAAATAAAAAACAAAATAAGAAAATTGACCTCACAGATTTATCAACTTATCCAAATCAACAATATATGGATTACAACAATCAAGCAAATGATAATCAGAAGGTTTATGATTCACAAAGAGATGCAAAAAAGGTCAAAAAGAGCAAATTCAATGTTTCGATGTTTTTTATCATCTTTTTATCTTGTCTTGTCCTGATGTTTGTGATTTTGATAATTTATTCAATTGTGATGATGTGTATTTAAAAACTCCTAGAAAATTCCAAATTCTAGGAGTTTTTAAATTTACGATATATCAGAATTAAGATTAAGTGGTACTGGTGTTTGTTTATTAGCTTGTTGCATTATGTCCAAAAGATCCTTTGAGAATCCTTTCTTTGCAATTGTTCTGATTCTCATGTATCTTGAGACGAAGGATTGACAAACCCAGAAATACCAGCAAAATCCAACTAAGAACAATATCCACCAGAATAGAATAAGGTAATGTCTGAAGCCTTCCAACGCGTTAGGGAAGTTGGTCCAGCAGACAAGGGTTGTATCCCATTCAGGCCATTTTGTTAAAATCCAAGTAATTCCAAAAAATCCTTCATCATCAGGTTGACGGACAAGTTTTGGAAAGAATTCGCTTGTGTATTTTGTCAAAAATAGATAGTCTTTAGTGGGAATTGCGTAGGATAAATAAATAATTCCACAGATTGCGAGGATCAAAACTGATGGCCAAACTTTTTTCATAAAGTAAACTTTAGATTTATATTTGGCAACTTTTACGAAAAGTTTCTTATCGTTTATGACACCTGATACAACAACATTTGACATCAAATTGTCAATTTTCTTCCCCTGCATCTCCATTGTTTTTCTGATACAAAGATAGATCAAGCCGAAGATAATTATGATAATTATCAACAAAGCCAAACATATTAAAATTACTTTTGTCCAAGATACTTCATCTGGGTTGAATTTTGCAAGAAATAAATTATTCATCGTCATCTTCCTCCCTGTTATTCATGTTTTGATTGTTCATATATTGAGGGTTTTGATAATACTGATTTGGATATTGATTATTCATATTGTAGTTTTGATAAGGTGGGAGTTGTTGGTTTTGTTGATACGGAGGAATTTGTTGAGTTTGTTGATATGGTGGAAATTGTTGGTTTTGTTGATATGGTGGCATCATCTGGTTTTGATTTATAGGATAATTGTTCATGTTTTGTTGCTGAATGTACTGTGGATTGTTGTACATGTTTGTTTGAACTGGAGTGTTTTGAACATCGATGGGACCACTTGAATATTTTTGTGGATTTAAAATTCTATCAGCTCTTTTATCATATTCTGTTTCAAGTGTAATTTTGTTCTTTGTGAAAAGTTTGATGAACATGTAAAAACCGTAAAATATAAAATAAACTAGTAAACAAACTAAAATAACAGCAGCCACAGCAACGATAACTGGAAGAAGGATTAAAAAAAGAAAACCTTTACCGAGAGTTTTAAAAAAACTGGACATACTTTTCCTCCTTTTCTATTTAAGTATAAATTATTAATAACTATTTTTCTTATTATTAGTAGTTAGATATACGATTCTAGAAATAGCATAAGTCAAATAAATTCCAAATAAAGAAAATGGAATAATCAAGTAAAATAAACTTTTATCAAAAGAAATAAGTGTGATATTTGATACAAGAAGACAAATTAGTAATGAAACAACTGAAATTACAATATCACGTTTTCTATTCAACATATTTACAAACATAATAACTGACAAATATATGATAAAGGCTGAACAAATAATTGAGACATATTCAAAAGTTGTGAAAGTTGAAAATAAAATTGTAAAATGAATGAAACCTAGAACTATATTGAAAATAATTGAAGGTATATTATTTGTTTTTCTTTTGCTGAGATTTGTGAATTTGGTTATGTTACTTTCAATAACAAAATAGATAACATAAACATTAACAATAGATAAAAAGACCATCAAAAGATTTGTAACATTTATAGCAACATAATGATCAATTGATAGCATCGTAGAAAAAATTTCATATGTGTCTATCAAAAAGAAATATTTAATTGCAAAAATTGAAACAATATTCAATAAAGAAGATATCATCATATTTGTAATTAAAACAACAAAGTAATTGACATTCTTTTTAAATAAATTTCCATACACTAAGCCTAGCAATGTGTTTGGTAATATGTAAAATAAAAACGAAATATAATCAATTGGCGTTAGTATAAATAAAGCGACAAAATATATAAGTTGAACTTTGATCGATGTTTTTAAAGCTAATAGACAGTTTAGAAATGGAATAAACAGTATTATCAGAATAAAAGACAATGAGAAAACATATGAAAGACTTAAACAGATGATGCTGATTGCAAGACAAAATGCAGTTAGTGATAATTCATAAACTCTTTTATTTCTTCGTATTTTGTTCATTTGGTTTGTTGCTTTCAAAATCATCAGCTAAGCTGAACTTATAATATTTTCTCAACATTTTATTGATAGGAAGATTTAAGAAACTATTGTAATCTTTAACTGAATCTAAATAGACTTTGTTTGAATAAATAAAGGCTTTGATTGTAGTGTAATTTTTAAAATCTAAAGTATCTTCAGAATAAGTGTTTGTAGTCTCATCAATATTTGTAATTTTCAATATTTTTTCAAATGTAGATATTAAATCATAAAGTTCTTTTGTATATTTTTCTCTATTTACATTTTTTAATTGAGTTAATAAGTTGTTTAAATCTTCGTTGATTAAATAGTTGGATTCATTAGCTTTGATGAAGTATGAAATAGCATTACAAACATCATCAATCTGCTTTATCATATTGGAAAAATTATAAAGATATTTCTTCTTTCTTGTTCTCATTCCTTGATAAACATTTCCAAATAAATAATAGAATAACAATATAAGCAATATCAAGCCGATGCATGAAGCTATGACGATGAAAACAATGTCGACAGTTTTTAAATTGGATAACAAAAGCATGATTAAAACATCCCTTCAAATAAATTCAATTGGTTAGATTCCGGCAAATCTTTGAAAGCATTCAATTTTCTTAAAGCAGCGATAGTTGTTTCACCCATTTTTGTTTTTTGAATGAAATCTTCAACAGTATAGAACTTACCGTATTTATTTCTCGCTTCAACAATTTGAATTGCAGTATTCATTCCAAGACCATCAACAGCGGAGAATGGTGGGATAATTTTGTTTGTCTGTTTATCAATTGTAAATTGTGTTGCTAAAGATTTATTGACATCCAAAGTCTCCATTGAATAGCCTCTATCCTCCATTTCCAAAGCGATGGTTAATGTATCATAAACATTTTCCAATCTTGGTTCTATAGGAGTTTTTGAATTAACTTTCATCTCTTTGATACGATTTATCTCTTTTAGAATCGCAACTTTACCTTTGCACATATTTTCCAAATCATATGCTTTTGAACGAACCGTGAAATATGTTGCATAGTAAGCAAGTGGATAGTAAACTTTGAAGTATGCAATTCTAACTGCCATCATACAATAAGCAACCGCATGGCCTTTCGGAAAGAGATACTCGATTTTTTCACATGAATGAATATAATCATCAGGAACATTGTGATCTCTCATCAATTTTTCAAAGTAGGCTCTCTTCTCAGCAAAATCCGGTTTCATGTAATTACCCTTTCTGACAATTTCCATCAGTTTGAAGGATTCTTGTGAATCGATATTATATTTATCATGAAGACCAGTCATAATATCATCACGGCAGCCGATAACATCATGCAATGTACCTTTTCCAGATAAGATGAAATCTTGGGCATTACCTTGGTAAACACCAGTTCCATGAGATAAGCCTGAAATTCTAACAAGATCATCAAATGAGTGCGGTTTTGTTTCATTTAAAATTCTTCTACCTAAAGCAGAACCAAATTCAGGCAAACCTAAAGCACCATTTGTTTGGTTTAGTAAGTTATTTTTCAATTTCAATGGTTTGGTTGATGTGAATAATGACATGACATTTTTGTCATTGAATGGAACAGTTTTCACATCTACATTTGTCATATCTTGCATCAGACGCAAAGCATATGGATCAACGTGTCCAAGTAAATCCAACTTTAATACGTTATCATGAATTGCATGGAAGTCAAAATGCGTTGTTTTCCATGAAGAATTTGGGTCATCAGCTGGATATTGAATAGGCGTGAAATCAAAAACTGACATATCATTTGGAATAACGATAATTCCTCCTGGATGCTGACCTGTGGTTCTTTTGACATCGGTACACCCAATAGCAAGTCTTGTAACTTCAGCTTTCGGTATTGTGTTGAGATCTTTTTGCAAATGTTCAAAATAGCTTAGAACATGTTTGATGGCAGTTTTTTCTGCCACAGTTTCAATTGTTCCAGCTTTAAAGACATTATCTTTTCCAAGAAGATCTTTGGTTAATTCGTGAGCATGTGCTTGATAATCGGATGGAAAGTTCAAATCGATATCTGGTACTTTCTCGGCTTTGAATCCCAAAAAGGTTGCAAATGGAATATTTTGACCATCACCTTTCATCTTGGTATTACAATGAGGGCATTTCTTGTCAGGTAAATCATAACCTGATAAAACTTTAACAGGATCCACCCATTCAAGATGATGACATTTAGGACAAATATAATGAGGAGGCAAAGGATTAACTTCAGTGATACCAGCCATGGTAGCTACTAAAGATGAACCAACAGAACCTCTGGAACCAACTAAATACCCATCTTTGTTTGCTATACCAACAAGTTGAGATGCGATGTAGTAAATAACATAGTAATTGTTCTCATCGATACCTTTTAATTCGGCATCAAGTCGGTTTTTAATTTCTGCTGGGAGTGGATCACCATATGTTTTCTTTGCGTTAGAATCTATCAAAGCCAATAATTTTTCCTTACAATTTTCGATATTAGGTGTATAAAGTTTATCTTTGATTGGATAAACATCCTCGGCCATATCTAAAATTTTATTGGTATTAGTAACTACGATCTCCTCGATGAGTTTTTCATCTTCCAAAAAACTGAATTTTTCAATCATCTCATCAGTTGATAAAAAACCTTGATCAGGGTTATCATAATATGGCATATGATCTCTTGCAAATGGGTTTAAAGGATGACGTGATTCTTTCAAACCTTTTGCAAAGATGTAAATATCTCGGAAAATTTTGTCCTCTTTTTGAAGATAATGAACATCTCCAGTTGCACATATCAATTTGTTCTCTTTTTGTGCAGCACTGATTATGTCTTTGATGATCATCTTTATTTGATCCAAAGATTGAACGCTACCTTCATTGACTAAATTTACATAATTTGTATATGGTTGAATCTCGATAAAATCGTAAAATTTCATCTTTTCTCTAACTATATCTTCGGAACGTGTTAAAGCACAATCGAAAACTTCACCATTTTGACAGGCGGATCCAAATATCAAATTCTTTCTTTTTTCTTGTAATATTGATTTTGGAATACGTGGTAAATTCTTGATGTATTGTAAATTTGATATGGAGATAATTTCAAAAAGATCTTTTAAGCCTTCTTGATTCTTCGCATAAACAGTTATATGAGTTGGTCGTGAAGTTAATATAACTTTATCAGAATGAAGATCGTTGAGTTCTTTATGTCTCATATTGACGTTGTTTTTTGTCAAAATTTCAAGCATAGCTACGAAACACTCTTGTAATACTTGAGCATCGTAATCTGCACGGTGAGCAGAAGATTCGCTGTAAGTGACTGAGAAGTTTCTACATAATGCTTCCAAACGGTGGCTTCTTTGGTCTGGAAACAAATAGCGTGAGATTGGTAAAGTATCGATTACAGGATTTTTCATCTGTTCCATATTGTTATTTTTCAAAGCTTCATTTAAAAATCCAACGTCAAAGGTTGCGTTATGTGAAACTAAAATAGAATCACCAACGAATCTTTTGATCATATTTAAAGCTTCTTTGATAGGTTTTCCATATTTCACTTGCTCATTGGTGATGTTTGTAAGTTGAGTGATTTTAGCAGATATTTCTCTATCAGGATTGATGAAGAAGTCAACTGTGTCTACAATTTGTCCATTTTTGTATTTCACAGCACCAAATTCAATAATACGGTCGTATCTAGCTGATAATCCTGTTGTTTCCAAATCAAAGACAACGTAAGTTGCATCTTTCAATATTTCATCTGAAGGATTATGGATGTAATCAATTTTATCATCAACCATGTACAACTCTGAGCCATAGAGCATTTTTAAATTGTATTTTTTTGCTGCTTTCTGGGCTTCAGGATAAACTTGAACTACAGAATGATCAGTCACTGCAAGACCGCGCATATTGTACTGCTTGGCAAGTTTACAGTAGTCAGTGATAGTGTTGACGCCATCGTATGTTGATACTTTGGTATGTAAATGTAATTCAACTCTTTTTGTTTCGTGATTGTCGGTTTTTAAAGGTTCATCTTCAAGAAGATTAATACGTGTTGGTTGCAAGTATTTATGATTGTTGAGGAAAGTGTCTTCAGTGATCACACCGCGTATTTTAACTCTTTGATTATCTTTGAAACTTTGTAAATACTCCAAAGGATATTTTTTTGATTCAAAAATTTTAACTATGATTGAACTGGTGTAGTCTGTGACATATAAAGTTAAGATATGTTTTCCAGATTTGAATGTTGTTAATTCCTGTTTGAAGATCTTTCCTGTTATCAAAACATTCTTGAATTGATAACAATCTTTAATTGAGACTTCATAGAGTTGATTTTCAAGTTTTTCCTTTTCTTTTTGCTCTTTTTTCATTTGGACTGCAAATTTTTGACTTGTTTTTGTTCTTTCAAATTCCATCTCGTTCAGTTTTTCTTGATCGATGGCTTCGATTAAAACTTCCGGTTTGCTTTCTATAATTTCATCATCAATCGAATAATCATCGATAGTTTCATCTTCTTGAGACAGTTCTACTTCTTCATTTTTGAAAACACAACAAACATCGAAAAAGGTTAAATTTATCTTTTCACAGAACTGTTTAAATTCTTCAACTTGCTGTTTTAGGATATCTTCATTTTCATTATTGTAGTAGAAAACAAGTTTTGATTTTTCTTTTTTCTCATCAAAAAATTCGTAATTTGACATTTCAAATGAGAATTTGGTAGCTTGAAGATAGTCATCTAAAAAAAGATACACATCAGGTTTATTTTTATATTTAAAGGATAATTTTGTGATGAAATGATGAATCTCTTCAGCATCGCATATTTTTTCAAACAATTGATAATAAGTTTTGCATGGTAAGATATTTTCCAAAGATAATGTTGCTACAACTGTATTTTTTTCTGATAAGGAAAATAACTCTGAAAAATAAGCTTTTTCAAATTCTTTATCAGCTTTCACTCCAATTTTATTTAAAAATCTTTGCACTAAATTATCCATACTAAAAAATCCTATTTATATGTAACTTTTTCTATTATATATATAAAATGTTGTGATTAAAACAAGCGGAAAATATCCAAAAATATCAAACAGACACTTAAAAGTAGTAATAATGATACTCCAACATAGTTAGCAATTTGTTTAAATTTGTTAGAGATTTTTTTCTTTGTTATTCCCTCAATGGCAGTAAGAGTAATTTGCCAACCATCCAAACCTGGGAAAGGTATCATATTAAGAACGCCAAGATTAGCACTGATCAACCCCCAAATGTATAAAACAGTACCAAATCCCATTGATACAGCTTGTTGATTAACCATAAAAATTGAAACAATTCCACCGACATTTTGAATGCCACCTGGAGTGAATAATGAACCGATTGCCATCAAAACGTTATAAATTGACATACCGAAGTCAACAAATGATTGTACGATGGCTTCACCAAAAGATAGTTTATAGGTAGGTGATTGGAAACCAAAGATATCAAAAGTGTAGTAATTTGTATTATCAACTGTTTCAACAGCTCCATCTTTCAAAACTTTGACAGTTATATCTTGTTCAAATTGAACAGTTGAAACTTCATTGTTTGTATCAAGAACAACACGTTCAACTAACAAGGTTTTTGTGAAAGTGGCTTCAAGGGAAGTTGGACGAAAATCATAAACTGCATCTTCAGTTTGGATTATAGTAGGTGTTCCAACCGAATCGATTGTTGTTACATTTTTTATAAAGTATGTTTGTTTTAATTCGTCAGGTAATGAATTGTATATATTTGAGTATTCTGGATTTGTTGGATCATCAAATTCAACATTTGTAATTTTTAAAATTCTATCACCAGTTCTCAAACCAGCATCATAAGCTGATGAATTCTCAATGATTGTAAAATAATTTGTATTTTGATTTGAGAATGTTGAAGTTATGTTTCTTGTGAAGAAAATAAAGAAAGCTAGGATGAAATTAACCAAAACGCCTCCGAACATTATCAAAATTTGTTTTGGTTTTGAAACACCAGTCAATGTTCTGTTTTTCGGAATGTTTGGCTCATCATTTAATTGAATGTTGCCTTTTGTTTGTTGCTTGTCCTCTTCATCATCCTCATCACCAGCCATTGAAACATATCCACCTAATGGAATCCAACGCAATGATAATCTAGTTTCGTGGTTTTTGAATTTCTTTGTGAAGATCTTAGGACCGAAACCTATCGAATATTCATAACAATAGACACCGAATTGTTTTGCAAAGAAGAAGTGACCTAATTCGTGTAAACAAATTACAGCTAATAATCCAGCAACAAAGGTCAAAATACTTAAGAAAATTGTCATTTGTTATTCCTTTCTATCATAGATTCCAGTTTCAAAATTGTTTGAAATTTAACTTCACTGATCAAATTTAAAATATCTTTTATATTCTCAGTTTGAATAAATTTATCCTTAAATTGTTCTGAAATTTCCTTTATAAGGTAAATTATATCAATGAACTTTATTTTATTGTTTAAGAAGTAATTGATCGCTATTTCATCTATCGTATTTACACATGCCATAAACGGATAAGAATATTTTTTAAAGTTATCGACGATGTAATAGAACAATGGATATTTATCTTTGTCTATTTGTTTGAGTTTATATTTTTTTATTTCTTCTTGTTTACTTGATAATATGTTTGGAAGTTCAATACATTTATTCAAAGCGAACTTTATACATTCATGCATATCATTGATGCCGTAATCAAACAATATTTCATCACCGATTTTTATGCCAGCATGAAGTGTTGATTCATAACAAATTAAAGCATCCAATTTATCTAAAGGAATGTTGAAAAGAACAAAACCCTCAACGATTTCAAAGGCTTTATTCACCATTGTTGCAGAGTCGACTGTTATCTTACTTCCCATCTTCCAAGTTGGATGATTTAATACATCATGAACGGTTGCTTTGGCTATCTCTTGTTTTGAAAAATCTCTTAAAGCTCCACCTGAAGCTGTGATAAAGTATTCTCCTATCTTGTTTGTAAGTTGTTCTTTTTTTGCATAATTTAACAATTTATATAAACCGACATGTTCGCTATCAATCGGATATAATTTTGCATTTTTATTTTCTTTTAATAAGTTGTTAACAATATTTCCAGCCATGATTAACGATTCTTTATTTGATAAATATAAAGTTTTGTTGTTCTTTAAAACTTCAATAGTGGGTAGTAAACCATCATTACCCATTATTGAGTTTACGACGGAATCATAATCACATATTTTCAACAAAATCTCGTTTGCATTTTCCCCGTATGCAACATTATATTTTGATTGATATTTTTCTTTGAACAATTGCCCTTTCTCAACATTTACAATTGAGATTGTTTTCAAACTTGGAAAGTATTCCAAATATGGTTCCAATTTTTCAAAGTTCGAATTTAACGAAACTCCGATCAATTCAAAATTAGAATTGTTTTTTAAAACGTCTAAAGTTTGAGTACCGATGCTTCCAGTGCATCCTAAAACGATTATCTTCTCTTTCATTTAAGCAAGGATAAAGTTGCATTTAGATGCAATCATGATAATCAACAAAGAACAAACAGAGAATGTAACAAGCAAAGAGTCAAAGCGATCTAAAACTCCGCCATGTCCAGGCATAATATTACCGTAATCTTTTATGTTGTATTGACGTTTGACAGCCGAGAATAATAGATCACCTAAGTTGGCTGTTATCGGCATGATAAACGATAACAAAAGAACAAACCAAAATGGTTGGCTGAATAATGAATCTCCAAATTCAGGATGATTCACAAATGAGATTATATTCGGTAATAAAGGAATGTTGAAACAGAATTCGAAAATAGCAGCATAAGACAAAGAGAAACAAAAAGAGAATAATATGCCACCAACAAATCCTTCCCAGGTTTTATTTGGGGATATTCTTTCAATCATTTTGTGTTTTCCAAACAAAACGCCGGTGAAATAAGCTCCGGTATCATTCATGTATGTGCCTATAATAATGTAGAAGAACAAAACGCAACTTCTCAAATCAGTATTCAAAACAGAGACACCATGTTCGCTATTTGCAATATAGCCTTCGACAGTTCCGTTGAAATTTAAGGTTAAATTTGGGGAACTTGGGAAATATCGTAAAAATAATAAAGAGAGTAAACTTATTGAAAATAAGAAAACCATCGTAAATAAATAGAAGACATTTGTGGGCATGAATTTCTTATCTATAAGTGCAATGAAGAATAACAAAAGTAAATAACCTAACAATCCTATCAAAGATATGGAATAGTTTTTTATGCTCATGTAAAAAGTGTTGTTGACAAATATAGAGTTCATCAAATCTTTCTGTTTTATAAATGGCCAGACAACAAAACTTATTGCGAATATATAAGAAAGTATCAAAATTAAGACATTCAATTTATCTTGACCAGTTTTGACAATTTCATATATTCCGATGAAAACAAGAACTAAAGCTAAACAGAAAATAAACCATCCGCCCAAAATCACAGCTGGAATGGTGATAGCACCAAAAACGATACTAGAGATAATTCTAACTTTCATCGAACGTTTAGATTTTTCATTTAGTTTATTCATCCGATATTCCTCCGAATCTTCTATTTCTGGTGTTGTATTCATCTATTACTTTGTCTAATTCTTCACTGTCAAAATCAGGCCAATATGCTTTAGGGAAACATAATTCAGCATAAGCAATCTGATACAAGTAGCAGTTTGATATACGCATCTCTCCACTTGTACGGCACAATAAATCAACCATCGGTAAATCTTTTGTGTACAAATATTTAGAATATGTCTCGATATTTATATCATCCAATTCAACTTGACCATCCTTATATAATTGCATCAATTTTTTGCTAGCTTGGACGATATCTTGCATTCCGCCATAATTGAACAACACATTGAATGTTCCAGTTTTACAATGTGCTGTTTGTTTTTCTGCTTCATTTAAGACAGTTAATGTTTCAGAAGGTATTCTTGAATCATCAAGATTGCCAATAATATTTATTTTGCAGTCGTCTTTTATCATTTTGTCGATATTCTTTTCAAAAAACAACTTTAATAAGTCAAACAAAAATGTAATTTCTTTTGAACTGCGTTTCCAGTTTTCACAAGAAAAAACGAACAATGAGATATTTTTGATATTGTAATCAAAATAACAATGATCAAATATCTCGTTGATTCTTTCAACGCCAGCTTTATGTCCCATGGATCTAGTGAGGATTCTTTTTTTCGCCCACCTTCCATTTCCGTCCATTATAAAAGCGATATGTTTAATATCTGTTTTATAACTTCGATGTTTATCTTTAGACATTTAGATAGTCTCAATCTCCTTAACTTTCTTGGAGAAATTTTCCTCTATCAATTTTGTAAAATTGTCAGTTTGCTTTTGGATATCGTTTTCCAAATCCTTAGCAACATCTTTAGCTAAAGTTTTATCTTTCTTAACTAAATCGTTCATATCTCTTCGAACATTTCTCAAAGCGACCTTAGCTTGTTCGGTGTACTCTTTAGCAGTTTTGATCAATTGTTGTCTTCTCTCACCAGTTAATGGTGGAAAATTCAATCTTATTTCATTACCATTGACATTTGGTTGAATACCAAGTTCGGATTTTGAAATTGCACCAGCGATCTGTTTAACAGTTGAAGGATCAAATGGTCTTACTAACAAAGAAGTCGCACCTGTTGTTTGAATTGTAGCTAATTCCTTGATTGAGAAAAATTCGTTATATACATTGCACATAATTTTGTCCAAAACTGTTGGAGAAACAGTACCAGCTCTCAATGTTGAGATAGAATGTTTGTAATTTTCAAGGACTTTGTCCATATGTGCTTTACATTGTTCAATAATTTCTTCCATATAAAAATACCTCATATATAAATATGTAATATTTTAACATTTATATATGTAAAATTTAATCTTTAATGGTGGTTCCGATGTCTTGACCTTCGATAACTTTATCAAAGTTTTCAATATTGTTCATATTGAAGACACGAGTTTCAATTTTTGAATTTCTGAGTAAAGATACCGCAGTTTGATCCATGACACCTAATTCTTGTTTTAATAAATCAAGATATGTGAGATTCTTAATAAGTTTCGCATCTTTATTGATACGTGGATCACTTGTCATAACACCATCCACGTTATTCTTAGCCATCAAAATAGCATCACAATTGCACTCTTTAGCACGTAAAGAAGCGGTTGTATCTGTTGTGAAATAAGGGTTACCTGTACCACCAGCGAAGATGACAACTCTATTTTTCTCAAGATGTCGAATGGCACGTCTTCTAATATATGGTTCACTTACTTCATCAGCTTTGATAGCGGATAAAACCCGACATGTCATATCTTTCTTCTCAATGGCTGCTTGTAAGGCTAAAGCGTTTATGATTGTTCCAAGCATACCCATATAATCTGCGGTAGCAGTCTCGATTCCTATCTCTTTTCCAAGTTTTCCTCTCCAAATATTGCCAGCACCTACTACGATACAAACTTGAACTTTCTTATCGACCATTCTTTTAATTGCATCAGATACCTTATCAAGTGTTTCTTTGGCAAAAATTTGTTTTGATGAATCATCTTTAAGTGCTTCACCACTTAATTTAACTAGAACTCTTTTGTATTTTGACATATTAAGCTACCTCTTTTATATTTTAAGTTATTTAGTATTAAAAAAGCATCCTAGGGATGCTTATATTTGAATTACGATAAATTATTTAGCTTGAGCCATTACTTCATCAGCGAAGTTCTCTTCTCTTTTTGCGAGACCTTCACCAACTTGATAACGGATAAATTTTGAAATGGTAACTTTTGTTTCACTTAAAAGTTGACCGACAGTTTTTTCTGGAGTTTTGATCAAAGCTTCTTCAGTCAAAACTTGTTCGAATAAAATCTTGTTGACTTTACCACTGATGATCTTCTCTTGGACTTCAGGTTTCTTCTCATTGAATTTCTTATCTTGTTCAAGAGTTAAGGCTTTTTGAACTTCAGTTTCCTTAGCGATTGCTTCAGCGGAAATTTGATCTTTAGAGATGTAGGTTGGGTTGTTAGCAGCGATGTTCATTGCAATTTCCTTACCTAAATCAAAAGAACCGTTTGATTCAATTAAAACAGATATTTTACCTTGCATGTGAATGTAGAAACTCAAAGAATTACCTTTAGCTGCTTTGACAAACTCAAATCTTCTTAAGGATAATTTTTCACCTAATTTCATGCAGGAATCGTTGTATAACTCAGTGTAGGTTGCATCTTTTTGAACTTGTTCAACAGTCGTATATTTTTTGGTTAATATAATTTCTGCTGTTTTGGTAACCAAATTTTTGAATGGATCAGATTTTGCAACAAAGTCTGTTTCGGAATTGAATTCGATGATAACACCAGTTGAATTATCTTTGGAAAGAACTGCGTATGTTAATCCTTCAGCAGCAATTCTACCTTCTTTCTTAGCTTGTTTGGCGATTCCTTTTTCTCTCAACCAGGTTATAGCTTTTTCGATATTTTCTTCATTCTCGAGCAAAGCTTTTTTGCAGTCCATCAAACCTGCACCAGTGCGCACGTTCAATTCTTTAATTAATTCTATTAATTTTGCCATTTTAACACTCCTATTAATCAGAATTACTCGGCTTTTTCTTCAACTTGAGCAACTTCTGGTTCTTCTTGTTGTTCTTTAGCAGCTTGTTCTAATTTTTCCAATCTTTGTTGTTCGAGAGTTTTCTTCTTGAAGTATTGATTTCTAATAGCTCTCTTCTTATCTTTCTTCATAATAGCAAAATGATCATCTTTGATCTTGCTTCTTATACTCTTGGTTTCATCGAGTTTTTCGTTGTCCTTCAAGTTCTTCATCAAATCAGCCATTGTTTCAGAAACTTCTGATGCTTCCTTGTAAGCATACATGCAGTTACCACCTTTGGCTTCAGCAATAGCATCACAAAGAATACCTAAAACTAAGCGGACACTTGCTTCGGAATCATCGTTACATGGGATAACGTAATCAACTTCTGATGGATCAGAGTTTGTATCAAGTAAAGCGAATACAGGAATTTTCAACTTTCTTGCTTCAGCAACAGCGTTGTGCTCCCATTTTGGATCAACAACGATGATAGCTTGTGGCTCTCTTCTCATCTCTTTGATACCATCGAGATTTGTTTTAAGTCTATTCAACAATTTTAATTTGTCATTTGCTTCTTTCTTAGGAAGCTTTTCAATCAAACCTTGTTCATTTTCATTTTCCAAGGTTTTCAATAATTTGATTCTCTTTGAAATGGTCTTGAAGTTTGTCAATGTACCACCAAGCCATCTGAAGTTGACATAGAAAGAACCGCAACGGTTAGCTTCCTCTTTGACAACTTGTGCAGCACATGGTTTTGTACCGACAATGATAATCTTGCCATTATCTAAGACAATTTTTCTTAAAGCATGATAAGCATCTTGTAAATTTGTGACAGTTTTACCTAAATCTAAAATGTGGAGAGAACTTTTAACAGTGAAAATGTAATCTCTCATCTTAGGATTCCAACGTGCAATTTTGTGACCTAAATGTGCACCGACATTCAATAAGGCCTTTGCAGAAACAACAGGTTCTGTCTCTGTGTGTAAAGTTTGTTGCAACAACTCAGTTGCTTTTTCAGCTTCTTGCTGAACGGTTTGTTCGTTTAATTCTTCTTTCATTTTTTCTCCTTTTGTTATGACTTCAGACAAGTTCTAGATGTCAACCTATCACGTACGAAACAAAGACCATGATAGACTAGTCGACAAGATCCCTTGCCCTGTTTTTGGCACATGAAAAATGCCTCATTTATTATATACAAAAATAATAAAATACAAAAACTATTTATATAATTTCTATTTTATTTGTTTTTAAAACTTCTTCGAAACTTTGAAAGTTGACGATATTTTCAAAAACTAATGAATTT
This sequence comes from uncultured Bacilli bacterium, assembly GCA_944332485.1. Lineage (GTDB taxonomy): Bacteria > Bacillota_I > Bacilli_A > RFN20 > CAG-288 > CAJMBK01. The sequence goes on from CALVKB010000010.1 coordinate 20,886, forward strand.
GAATTTCTAAGAAGCAAAGTTACAGTAGCAAGTTCAGTATCGTTATTGATTGTTTTTGCAACAGTAACTTTTTTGATATCTTTAAAATTTATTCTGTAGTTAGATTCGTCTAAGACTACGATGGCATCATTTGAATAAAATGCGATAGTTTTATCTTCAAAAACAACGGATTGAAGTTTCTTTTTCTTAATGAGTATAAATGTCATTACTCCAATTCCACCTAAACATACCAAACTTAAAATAATTTCGATAATTATTTTTTGCGTAGTGTCAAAATTACTCTTAATTCCTAAGAAAACCATCGCACTTACGCAAGCAATAAAGAAAATTGCAATTAAACAAATGTTCAGAATAAGAGTGTTTTGATATGTTTTATCGTTTTTAAAAAATCTTGCTGTGAGTTTATTTTGATAAATTTTATCAGTTGCCAAAACATTCATGTCACTTTTGTAGTTTTCCAAAATTTTTTCAATTTCTAATTCATCTTTATCTTTCATTGTAGTCCTCTTAACAACTTAGCAATTTGAATAATATATATAAAAATGTTTTTAACACGTTTTTCTTGTAATAAAAAAATGACCCATAACAGATTCGAACTGTTGAATGTATCCTTGAGAGGGATATGAGTTAAGCCACTTCTCCAATGGGCCATACATTGAAAATTAAAACATAAATTTATTCACTTTTCAATTTTTTAATTAATTCAGTATCAAATTTTATGAGTTTTCTTCTTATTTTTGATGGATATATATGCGAGTAAATTTCGGTTGTTTTGATATTGGAGTGTCCTAACATATCTTTGACAAATAATATGTCGTTTGTTTCATTAAGTAGAAAAGTAGCAAAGGAATGTCTGAATTTATACGGGATGACATCGTAAGTGATGTTCAATTTTTTAAATACTTTCTTGACAAGATATTGTATGTATCTAGTTGAAAATTTATCACCTTGCTTATTTGTGAATAGATATGAGGTCTTGTAGTTTGAAACAACTTTATAAATTGATGATAGTAAAGGATGAATAAAAACATAACGAACTTTATCTCTTTTACCACATATTCTCAAAGTTTCTCTTTCAAAATTGATATCTGAAAGTTTGATATTAATCAGCTCAGAGGTTCTTAAGCCCATAAATAACAAAGTGTATATAATCGCTTTTGTTTGCAAATCAAGATTTGATGTGTAAATCTTTTTGAATATTTTTTTAAGTTCCTTTTTTGTAAAAAAAGTCGGTAGCTTTTTTCTTTCTCTACCTTCTTTAATCAATATGATTGGATTTGTTTTGATGTATTTGTGTTCAACAAGAAAAGTGAAAAAATTATCAAGAGCAAAAATATGACGCTTTCTAGATGAAACACTTAATTTTTTGTTTTGTAAAAATTCGTAAAAAAGTTCGAACTTTTTGAAATTAAATTTTTCAATATTAAAACTATTTGCCTCCATAAATTTTAAAAATATATTTAAGGATGACAAATAGTTTTTAATTGTCAATTGAGAGTAATTTTTTATGTTTGTTAAGTAATTTTTATATTCAATAATCAGCTTTTTATCTTCCATAATCTTTGAGAGTGGATTATGGGTGAGGGATTATTTTTCTTCAAATGGTTCGTTATGTTTACACTTTGGATAGTTTGTGCAACCGAGGAATTTCTTCTTACCTCTTCCTTTTCTGATGACAAGATCACCACCGCATTCAGGACATTTTTTAACAACTGTAAGTTCTTTTTTCTCAGATTCAGTTGGTTTTATGTAGTTACATTTTGGGAAACCGCTACAACCGATGAATTCCTGACCTTTTTTGTTTTTGCGGTAAACTAATTGTTTTCCACAAACAGGACAAACTTCATCCAAAACAACTTTAGGTTGCTCTTTTTCAGTGTATTTACACTCTGGCCAACCGGAACAAGCGATGAAAGAACCATAACGACCTTGTTTGATAACAAGTGGTTTTCCACAGACAGGACAGGTACCACCGGTTTCAGGATCTTTCAATTTTTCCATGTGATCTCTTGCATAGTTAAATAATGGAAAGAATTCTTCACAAAAGTTATGAAGAAGTTTTGTTCTGGAACTATCACCAGCAACAACTGAATCAAGGTCTGTTTCCATTTTCGCAGTATAGTTACTTTCCATAAATGGTGGGAAGAATTGAACTAATTCATCGACAGTCATCATGCCTTGTTCAGTTGGATATAAGGTTCCACTTTTGACTTCGACATATTTTCTTTCAGCTAAGGTTGAGATAGTTGAAGCAAAAGTACTTGGTCGTCCAATACCCTTATCTTCCATCAATTTGACAATACGACCTTCGGTGTATCTTAATGGTGGCTTGGTGAAATGTTGTGTTGGAATAATCTCATCTTTGTGAATTGTTGAACCAACTTCGAAAGAAGGTAAGTTTGAATCTTTTTGATAACTTTCGTATTCGCCATAAACTTTGGAATAACCTGGAAATTGCGATTTAAAAGATTTAGCTTCAAAGATAAAATTGTTGCCGTTCAATGTTAAAGTTGTAATTTCATCTTGTCTTGGTGACATCAAGGAAGCAACAGCACGATTGTAAATCAATTTATATAAGGAATATTCATCTTTGGTAAGATGTTTGTGAGCTATCTCAGGTGTGAAACTTAAATCTGTAGGACGTATAGCTTCATGTGCATTTTGAATATTTTGTTTGTTCTTTTGTACATGTTCTTCACCGACATATTCATCACCATATTTTTCTTTGATCAATTTTTTTGCATCTGTGACAAACTCTTCACTCAAACGTTCACTGTCGGTTCTCATGTATGTAATTAAACCTTTAAATTCACCATCGATATTTATACCTTCATATAATTTTTGTGCGATGGATTGTGTCTTTTTGGTTGAAAAGTTGAAAATGTTGAATGCTGCTTGTTGCATTGTTGATGTTGTGAATGGTTGTTTTGACTTATTTTTAACAATTTTTTTGTCGAAACCTTGAACGATGAAATCCTCAGGTAATCTTGATATGATTTCATTCACTTCTTTTTGATTTTTAATCTTAATTTTAGTTACATCTTCTTTTTCATCTGATGTTTGAATTTCTTTTTCAACAAATTTAATTTCTTTGTTTTCTATTTTGTAACTTTTAAGGGTAGCATCGATACATTTGTTGTTGAAAAGACCTTGGATGGTCCAGTATTCTTCTGGAACGAATTTTTGAATTTCTCTTTCTCTATCTACGATGAATCTCAAAGTGACAGATTGAACACGACCAGCAGATCTTGATTTAATCTTTGATTTTAGTAGTGTGGATAATTTAAAACCAATTATTCTGTCGATAATTCTTCTTGTTTCCTGACTTGCGACTAAATTTAAGTCGATAAGTCTTGGTGTTTCAATGGCTTTCAGAATTGCATTTTTTGTAACCTCATGAAATTCCAAACGTTTGGTTTTGTTAATTGGTAGATTTAAAACTTCTGCTATATGCCAACTGATAGCTTCTCCTTCACGGTCAGGGTCAGTTGCTAAAATAACTTCGTCAACTTTATTTTTTAAACTTCTTAATTTTTGAACTATGTCGCGTTTATTTTCGGAAATAACATATGTTGGTTTAAAATTATTTTCCAAATCTACACCGAGACCACCTTTTCCAGTTGTTGCTAAATCTCTTATATGACCTAAACTTGCTTCAACTAAATAATCAGGACCTAGTATCTGCGAAATTGTATGTGTTTTTGTCGGTGACTCAACGATAATTAGTTTCATTCTGAAATCTCCTTTGACTTTTAAATTATTTATTGACAAAGTCATAATGTCAAGATTTTTTAATACATATTTTCGTTGCAAAAATCATCATATCTATATAGATATGAAAATGTTATTTTTATTAGTTTTGTGGAAGATCTCTTTCACAAATTTTTAAAAACGGAAGAAAATCCTCGTATTTATTCACTAAGTAGCATCCATCTTTAATTAAGTTATTGGTCATTTGATCTTCATATATTCTTGCAGGTAAACACAAAATATCTTTACATTGTTCAGTTGCAAATTTTATGGAGATAGAGGTACCACTTTTTTCTTTGGCGTGAGGAACAAATAAAGCATTAGATAATGCGGTTATCAAACGATTGCGTTTTGAAAAATTATTAGGAAAGGGAGCTAGTGTATTTGGATATTCAGATAGGATCAACCCTTTTCCTTGTTTACAATATTCGTAAATATCATTGTTCTCTTTTGGATAGACTGAATCAATACCACATCCTAAAATAGCAATCGTTGGTCTATTGTTCTCCATAGCCACTCTGTGAGCTGTGGCATCTATTCCTTTGGCCATACCACTGACAATACATATATTAACGGCACTTTTGACTAATTCTGACAAAAGAGCATAAGTTGATTTTGTAGCATACTCGCTTGGTTCTCTTGATCCAACAACACTCAATTTAGCAAATTTATTTGAGAGCAAATCAATATTTCCATAATAATATAAGATAAAAGGTGGATTGTTTATATTTATGAATGCTTCTGGATACTTTTCGTCCCCGATACACAATGTCTCAGCTTTACATAAATTGTTGTAATAATTCAGTTGTTCTCTTGTGTATTTTCTTTTTTCCTTTATTATTTTAAATTCATTCTCCCAATCACCATTTGCATCACAGCTCACAGCTTGTAAAAGTTCTTTTTTTGTTACTTCCATATATAAATCCTTTCGTTAATATATATGGTGGTAAAAATATAAATTAAAAAATTTTCTCTTGTTCAAATTCATCCTTCTTTAAAGGATGGAAGCTAGTTCTATGTTCGTGTAAGATAGGTCCAAATTTTTCTAAAGCTTCAAGATGCTTTTTAGTTCCATAACCTTTGTTGTTTTTCAAATCATATTGTGGGTATCTTTTATCAAGTTCGTACATATAATTATCACGGTATGTCTTTGCAAGTATGGAACTTGCAGCAACAGCAAAACTTGTTGCATCCCCCTTCGCTAAAGATAATATAGGTATGTTTTCTGTATTTATCTTCATGTAATCTGTTATTGCAACAAATTTGTTTTGAAAGTTTTTAAAGATATAGTCAAAGGCGATTTGCATGCCTAATCGTGAGGCTTCTAAGATATTAATTTTATCTATTGTATCAGCATCTATAGATACAACTTTGTATATTAATGCATTGTTTTCGATGAGTTCTTTAAGGATATCACGTGTATGTTCATTAAGCTTTTTGGAGTCATTTATCTTTTCGTTGTAAAAATTTGCATCAAGTAAAACCCCAGCACAAAATACTGGTCCACACAAAGGACCACGGCCGGCTTCATCAAATCCAGCTACATATTCCACTTTGTATTTATCTCTTATTTCATTGTCAAAGTTGTACAAATCACTTTTCGTCTGTGTATCATTTTTCATATCAATCGAGATATACCTTTCCGAGAAGACCTCTTTGAAAGTCTTTAAATATGATTTGCTTAATCAAATCAACATCAGGAATTCCACCTTTAGTTAAAATTAATTTAGAATAACCAACTTTTTCAATTAATTCAGAAATTGAATTGAAAGAATCTATGCTATATCTATTTAAAACATTATTGTAGTGTTCGGTACTTAAAAGAGTGTAAAGATAATCAAAAAGTTCGTCAAAAGGTATAGCATCCAAGTTAACAGAACCTAATAAAGATAATTTTTTGATGACATTTTTATCCTGATAATTAGGTTCAAGAATACCCGGAGTATCAATAACTTCAACTCTTTTATTTACTTTGAACAAAGTTAATGCTCGTGTTTTTCCTGGACGATTTTCAACTTGTGCGACTTTCTTGTTTTTAAGATTATTTATGAGAGTAGATTTACCGACATTCGGAATACCTACTATTAAAAAGTCGATGATTGGAAGAGGGAAGTTGTATTTAAGATATTTGTTATCATCAACACCCTTAATTTGTTCAAGATACTTTAATAATTTTTCACAGGATTGTTTTTGATTTAAATTTAATAAAAATATCCTTTTATCAGATGTTTGATTTTCCAAAATGTACTTTTCAACTTTATCTGTATTAACAAGATCTTCATGCGACAAAACATAGATGAGATTTTTGATGTTATTTTTATTGAGTGTCTCAGCTAATTGAGCAGGGAAGGAAGAAACAGGTGCTCTTCCATCTAAAACAATAATTGCACCTTGAGCTAATTTACATAATTCATCGATTTTGTTCAATGCTTTTTTCATGTGACCCGGAAAATATTGGAATTGTTTTGTTTTTTGAATATCACTCATTTTCTGCACTCCTTTTTATTAACTTTGAATTTTTGACTCTTCTAGGTGTAGATGTATTTGCAAATTGAACTATTGAATTGTCTGAATATTTAAAAAGAACTGTTCCATAACCGAAGATTTCATTATAAACAACATCTCCTTCATCAAAGTTATTCTCATCACTTTCTGAAATTTTACTGTTTGAAATTTGAAATAATAAATTTATCTTTGGAACAAAATTGACATATTCATATATTTCAGTTGCATAAGGTGAAATTTCGTAGTTTATCTCATTTATTGGAATGTTGGAATTTAAGGTGAAATCTATTGTTTTTTTGGCTCTTGTAATAGTGACATAGAATAAACGTCTTTCTTCTTCTAATTGTTCTTGAGTGAAACTATGTGAGCTAGGGTAGTATGAGTCGATGAAGTTATATACAATAACATGTTCAAATTCCAAGCCTTTAGCAGAATGTGAAGTACATAAATTAACGGAGTTTTTGTTTTTAGTTTCATTGTAATATTCTTGATAGGATATAAGTCTTTGCAAGAATGTTTTTATGTCAACTTTGTCTTCAGTTTCTTTTGAATGATTCTCTTCATCAGTGTCGTTACCTAAACTTATAAAAGCTTGAACATTGGTTATACGATCTTCATCGTTTATATCTTCAAGTTTATTTTTGTAGCCTGATTTTTCATATGCAAAATAAATTGCATCTTTGATAGCGGTGTTTGGATTATCGATAAGTAATTCAAGAGCATAGATAAATTTTATAAATTTGTTCAATTTTTCATTGTTGAAAGTTGGTGTGGCATTCATTTGTTTCAATGCTTTATATAATGTAATATTATTTGAAACAGAGTAATTTTTTAGAAGTTCCAACTTTTTATTGCCAATACCAAATGGATTGTTTTTTACAATATATAAAAATGAGGTGTCATCTTCATGGATGGCAAGATTCAAATATGAAATCAACAATTTAATTTCAATTCTTTGGAAAAAACTTGTTCCTCTTAAAATTCTATAAGGAATCTTGTTTTTTATAAGATCTGGTTCGATATTTTTTGATACTTTATTAGCCCTGTATAAGATAGCTATATCATTGTAATTACATTTGAATTTATCTATCAAACTTCTGATAAGTTCAATAACTTTATTATTTTCTTTTTGCAAATTAGGCAAGGTGTAAACTGTTGGTTTGTAATTTATATAAGGTTTAGTGGCTATCAACTTTGTATCGAGTCTTTGCGTGTTATTTTGTATTAGAGCATTTGCAACATCGATTATCTCTTTATTTGATCTGAAGTTCTCCTGCATATAATAGGTTTTTACATTTTCAAAATTCTTATCAAAATCTAAAAATATTTTTACAGAAGCGTTGTTAAATGAATATATAGACTGATCTGGGTCACCGACTACAAAGAGATTTTTATGAAATTGAGATAGAATTTTCAAAATTTCAAATTGTGATTCAGTTGTATCTTGAAATTCATCTACAAAAATATACGAGTATTGTTTTTGAGTTTTCTCTCTAATAGTATCGTTCGTTTTTAAAATGTGAATGGTGAAAAAAATCAAATCATCAAAATACAAATTTTGATTTATTTTTTGGTATTTTAAAAGTTCTTTGATAAACTCTTCATTTTTTTCAAACTCGTAATCATCAAGTGAAGTATCAGCATTTGTTAAGTAATTTATGTAATAACTAATATTATTTTTTTTAAATAAATATAAGTTATTTTTCATATCGGAAAGTTTGATTTTTTCTGTTAAGTTTTTATTTTTATTAGAAAGTTCCTTCCTAATTTGTTTTAAACGTTCGGTGAGATCTTCCTCATCATTCAATATGAAATTTGGATGAAAGTGTAAAGCAAAGATGTTCTGCTTTAAAAAGTTTGCACAGAAAGAATGAATTGTAGCTATATTGTGATTGTTAATTGGATTTTTTGAAAACATTTTGATTCGGCTTAACATCTCATCTTTGGCTTTGTTTGTGTATGTCATCACTAAAATTTCGGAAGGTTCAATTCCGATTGAATCAATCAAATACAAATATCGGTAAGTAAGTGTATTTGTTTTACCTGTTCCAGCTCCTGCAATAACTCTTATGAAACCTTCAGTATCTTTTATAATTTTCATCTGAGTTTCAGTTAAATTATTTTTAAGTTCAACAAAATTCATATCTTTATTTTATAAAATGTGCAAGTATTTATATAGTTTGAACATTTTATGTTAAATTATTTTTTAGAAGTTATTTTAAAAGTACTATCTTAACTTTATTAATGAAAAATTAAATTTAATTTAAAATAAAAAATAGATATTTAATAATTAAAAAATTACATAAAAAAAGGGCGTAAAAACGCTTAACTAGTATTTTTTTACGCCTGGCTTAGCAGTAGCTAGCATGCCAAGCCCCTGCGTTTATTCTTTCATAAAGAATATTTATTATCAAGTAGAAAGGAGTAAAAAATTATGGGATTTAAAATATCTATGTATTGGTAACAAAAATGTTACACCACACATTTATAAAATGGTCTCTATATGATGACAAAAATTGAAAAACAATTTTATTATTATTCATCAAATTTGAATTACGAGTTAAAAAGATATAAAAATCACATCTTATATAGTCAAAAATGTATATTTGCTGCTGTTTTTAGTGGATTTTGATTTATTTGTGGCATTTAAAATTGTCTGATTATTCTAATTATTACTTTTCATCATTTTTCAAATGAAAAAATATATGATGCATCTATTATTTTTTAAGACAAGATAAATTTTTAGTTAAAAATTTAATTAGAATTAATGATAGTATTGATAATGTTAACACTAAATATATAGCTATGAGGAATTTAATTAAATAAAAAATGATGGTAACGTGAGCTTTACGAGCTACTGCCCAGTTCATGCTGGTTTAAACGTATACCATCTGTTTTTGTTAAATATCATTATTTATTTGTTGTCAAGTAGAAAGGAGTATAAAATTATGGAATTTAAACAAATTAAATAAAAAAGAATAGAGTTGCGTACCCAATAATAATTGGATAATGGATCATTTTAAGATCGGCCGCTCTATTCTTTGTAATGTTATCTAATAAATAATTATTTGTCAATAGAAAGGAGTAAAAACATTATAAAATTTTAAAAAAATCATTTAAACTGATGTTTTGCTCATAAATTTTGTTTCCTTTTTGGTGAGTTTTAGTGATTATTTGTTTTTATTATTGCCAATCCAGCCTATTCATGCAAAAAGAAATAATACTAATTTGAAAGCGTAGAAACCATTTAAACTATAGAAAGGAGTGGATATTATGAGAAAACATTAACCACTAATATAAAAACTGGCAATGTTCGATTTGATATATTTAGTTGACATCCTACTCTTGTTGTCGGGAAAAAATTAGTGTTTACCATGTAATCGGCATTGCTCATTCAAATAATACTTTTGGTTTACAAAATTTGAAAATTACTGACATTAGCTATATTTTGCCTAATATTAATTTTATATTTGATAAAAAATTAATTACTCGTGTAATGACCAGATTTTGTCTGAAAATGATAAGAAAAACATTTTTCATCTTATCGAACAATGTACTATAAAGTGATTATTCAAAGTTAACTTAAGAAAAATTAAATAAAAAAGGGAGTTAGCCTAATCAACGTACTTGGGATCGAATGTCCCGTGCCTATTTTCGTGCTAACTCCTGTAGAAGATTATTTAGTTTTAATTATTTGTTAATAAAAAATGGTAAAAACATTATGGAATTTATAAAACTTTTGTTAAAACTGATGTTTTGTCCAAAAATATTACCTTCTTTTTAGTGGCTTGCATTTGTAACAAAAAGTTACACACCAATCAAAAAACCGATTAAAGATATAATGGCCAAAATTGATAACAAAATTACTTAAATCTGTATCAAATCAGTATCAAAACTGAAAAAATATATAAAAAAACCGCATATATTCAAAATATGCGAGAATGGCGGAGTAAGAGAGATTAAAACGGTTGTTTTTAATCCTTTTTTTATTATT